>NZ_CAJXGF010000003.1 GCF_913053745.1 uncultured Nitratireductor sp. | reverse complement strand
TGGCCGATACGATCGGACTGTCCGATGCGCAGGTGGCGGCTCTAACGACGGACAACTTCTTCCGGTTGTTCTCCAAGGTACCGCGGGACGTCACGCAGTGAGCGACACTCTGCGCCTGACGATTTTGGGATGCGGTTCCTCACCTGGAACACCGCGCATCACCGGCGATTGGGGCGCGTGTGATCCAGGCAACCCGAGGAATCGGCGACGGCGCTGCGCAGCAATGATCGAGCGTATCTCTGCAAGCGGCGGCACAACACGGGTTGTGATCGATACCGGCCCCGATTTTCGGGAACAGATGATTGCAGCCCGTGTCGATCGACTGGATGCAGCCGTTTACACGCATCCTCATGCCGATCATATTCACGGCATCGACGATTTGCGCGGTTTTGTGATAAATCAGCGTCAACTCATGGATATCTATGCAGACAAGCCGACGCTGGAACGTCTCAACGAGGCGTTCGGCTATTGCTTCGAAACACCACCGGGCAGCAATTATCCACCAATCCTAAAAGCACATCCGATCAATCACGATCAGCCGTTTTTTATCGATGGCGACGGCGGTCGACTGACGTTTCAGCCGCTGCCGCAAATTCACGGTGATATACTATCGCTCGGCTATCGCATCGGCGGTTTTGCCTATTGTCCCGATGTCAGCCAGTTTCCCGACGATACGCCGGACCAGATCGCAGGAGCCGATGTTCTGATTATCGATGCGCTCCAGTATCGTCCACATCCAAGCCATTTCTCGCTTGCCGAAGCGCTCGACTGGGTCGATCGTCTTAAACCGAAGCGCGCAGTGCTCACGCACATGCATATTCCGCTGGATTACGAAACCGTGCTGCGTGAAACACCGAAGGATGTCGAGCCAGCTTTCGACGGCATGGTGATTGAGATTCCAGTGGAGGAGAAAGACACTCGATGAGCAAGAGCATCAAGCGCGTCCAGGCGGCTGCCGAAGCAGCCGAATTATCCATAGAGATCAAGCGTATGGGCGAATCCACGCGAACAGCCGAGGAAGCCGCAAGACAATGTGGGTGTACCGTCGCGCAGATCGTGAAGTCGCTGATCTTTCAGGGCGAGGAAAGCGACAAGCTTTATCTCTTCCTGGTGTCCGGTGACCGCCAACTCGATATCGCAAAGGCGTCGGCTCTTGTGGGCGACGCGCTCAAACGGGCCGATCCACGGCATATTCGCGACGTGACCGGCTTTGCCATTGGGGGTGTATCACCATTGGGGCAACCGGACGATGTTGCGCGGTACGGCGATCAGAGGCTTCTCGACTTCGAAATCGTCTGGGCCGCAGCAGGCGCACACGACGCCGTTTTCTCAGCGGAGCCCGAACGTCTTTTCAAGGCAGCCGGGGTCGAGAAGGCCGATATCTCCACGTGAGAGACACGTGTTTCTGAAATACCGGACCATTTCCGCACTCGAGAAAGTTCCATAATCTATCTTATGCAACTTATTGACATGGGAACATTTGCGGAAGAGCTGAGAGAACGGCGACGGCCGTCACCACTACATTACTCGCCCCTACCCGAACTGTGTGTGTCTCATGTCTCAGGCGGTGGTGCGTGCTCGGCCATGGCGAGGCGTGTTTCTCGCAATGCGCAGTCGCGAGCCTGAACCACATCTCATACTGGACGCAGGCAGGCATGGCAGGAAAGTGAACGCGCGTTGTCCGTTTCCGGCGGAAATTCACCTCGGACACGCCGCTGATCGGTTTTTCTATCGGCCACTGCGACCTGCACATCTCCGAAGAATGCACCGGTCACGAGATTTCCCCAACCGTTATCCGCATCTCACCACTCATGCTTTCGCCCGGCGCCAGTTTGATCAGTCCGCCAAAATTGGGGTGATGAAAGCCGTTTGCGGTGTGGCTCATCGGTTCGAAACAAAGGAAAGCAAAGTCCGGAGGCGGTGAAAAGAGCATGTAACGTGAAAACACAGAATCGGCCTCGATGGTTGCGAGCAAGCCATTTTCAGGCCAGTTGAGAGCCGCAAACCGGTCCCACCCCTCAAAGCAGTTGTTGAGCCCGTAATGGGGAAGCTGTCGCGCCTTTGAAAAGTCAACCGTGTCCGGAAGCGGTTCGTTTCGATCCGGCACATGATAGTCGTCTTCCGTCCACCAGGATCTGGCCGAGGCCTGAAGGGTCATCTGCGGCGTACGGGGAAAGTAAGGGTGGAAACCCAGTCCGAACGGCATGGCGTGGCGTGCCCGGTTCTCCACCTCCAGCCTCATCGTCATGCGGCTGCCGTCAAGCGTAAGGCGCTGTGTCGCTTCGTAGGCATATGGCGAGCGCGCATCATCGGTACGCCGCAGGGTGAGAACGATCGCATCAGATGCGCTTTCGGTAACCGTCCAATCGCTGAGCCATCCTTCACCGTGCAGATAAAACGGAGACGCATCGTTTGGTTCGAATGAGTATTCGCGGCCTTCGTAAGCAAACGCGTTGCCGCCAACTCGATTCGAGAACGGGACCATTGGAAAACAGGCCGTATCCGTCGGAGCGAAGGACGCGCCCTGCCCGGCAAAGGGCCGGAGAAACGGGCGACCGTTCCGATGATACCCGTCGAGCACCGTTCCGAAGCGCGGTGAGACGCGAACGCGCAGATCCTCACTTCGCATTACGATAATATTGTCCACCGTCACTCCTTCGGTTCCAACCGACGCAAACAGGCATACAGCAAGCAGTTCGTTGAAGCCACGGCATCGGACAGAAGAAAGGGGCTTGAAGTCAACGCTCTCCAAGGCTTCGGCTGAACTGTGCCGTAATCGGGGCGAGAAAATAGCTTATCAGACGACGTTTTCCGGTGATCGCATCAACACTGCCGGTCATGCCGGGCCGCAATACCAGACGGCCAGATGGCGACGGCAGTGAATCGGTATCCGGCTTCAGACGCACGATAAATCCCCAGCGGCCGGATGTTCCCATTTCTATGGCATCGGCAGCTATGTCGGTGACCGTGGCCATCACAGCGCCAAAACGCTCCGCCGGATACGCGTCCAAACGGATGCGTGCTTTCTGGCCAACCTCCAGAAAGCCGCTATCTTCGTTGGAGAACAGCGCTTCCAGTTCCAGTTTGCTGTCTTGAGGCACGATCTGCATCAGATCCTGGCCGGGCTGAACGACGCCTCCGATGGTCGAGACCTTGAGCTGCTCGACTGTACCGGAGACCGGAGCCGCCAGACTGGCGGCGGCAACCCGTTCGTCGAGCGTGCGACGTTCCTGGCGTAGTGCGGCCAATCGCGAGGCAATCTCGTCACAACGCTGCAGCGCCTTGTTGCGGCTTGTACTGAACAGACCTGCCCGCTCCGTTTCAAGCACAGACGCTTCCGCGTCCGTCTGCGCGATCTGGCTCTGAATGACGCTTCTTTCGCTTTTCAATTCGTCATAGACCGAACGCACTTTCAGATATGCCTCGCGCGAAGATATCCCGTTTGCCATGAGTTTTTCCGCGGCGAGCAGACGCTCCTGCTGAACGGCCAAGGCCGCATCGGTCTGAACGATCTTCCCCTTTAAAACATCGAGCGCTTTGCGGTTGACCTCGATACGGGCATCGGCGCGGGCCACATCGTCCGCGAAACTCCTCAACTCGGCGGCGAGCATACGCGCTTGTGTGGCTTGGAGACCCTTATCGTCGACATTCTCTCGCAAACTTGCCAGACCGGGCGTGTCGCGAGAGCCAAACACCCCTTCCCTCATCTGAAGAATACCGGACAGGAATGCAGCCCGGCGCACATTCTCTCTTTTCAACCGGCTTTCTTCTTCGATCAGCCTCATTCGTTCCGCGCGAGCGGCGGTCGCATCGAGTGTTATCAACAGATCTCCCCGCTCAACCTTCGCGCCATCGCGAACGAGAATCCGTGTGATGGAGCCGGCATACTCGGCCTGCACCGTCTGGACTCGGTCGAGCGGCACGAGCCGAACCGTTCCACGTGCGGTAATCTCCACATGCATGACGCATGCCGCGATCAGCATGACAAAGAACACGGCAACGCTGAGAAGGGCCGTGGCGTGTAAGGTCGGTGACGAAAGACCCGGCTCGTCATGGATGCGCATTCGAGCCTCCCACGGCGAAATCGATAACGTGATCCGCGCCCGAGAACATGTCAGGCCGGTGTGTGATGACGATGAGCGTTCGCACGCGCCTTAGCTGCATGAGCTCATGCACCAAACGACGCTGCGCGGCATCATCGAGTGCGCTGGTCGGTTCGTCGAGTATGAGAATGGACGGATTCTGCAATATGGCGCGTGCGATCGCCACGCGCTGCCGTTGGCCGCCGGAGAGCGCGGCACCCCGCTCGCCGACCGGTGTGTCGAGGCCCTGGTGCAATCGCCCGGGTAAATCGCCGGCAGCGGCGATGCACAGCGCATCCATCAGTTCTGCCTCGGAGGTCTCCGGGCACTTGAGCATCAAGTTTTCGCGCAGGGTTCCGGAAAAAAGATACGGCTCCTGGGGCACGTAGACGATACGCGAGCGGACGCTTTCCGGTTCGAACGTCGAAAGCGCCGCACCGCCGATGCATACGGCACCGCTTTGCGGAGTTTCCAGTCCTGCGGCGAGTCGTCCAAAGGTGGATTTTCCAACGCCCGACGGGCCAATCACGAGCGTGCAGGTGTAAGGTTCTGCGGCGACAGTCACATTATGGAGCACGGGTTCTTGATCCGGGGCATAAGCAAAGGTTACCGAACGGAACTCGAGACGCGGTTCGACTTCGGCCGGAAGGGTGTCTCCTTGCCCGAAAGGCTCACGGGGGCTGCGCAATATGTCGCCCAGGCGCTGACGGGAAACGCGAAGATTTTGCCAATCTTGCCAGAGCTTTGAAAAGCCGGCGATGGGCGCGGCAATCTTCTCGGCGATCAATTGAAATGCAATGAGCTGACCAAGTGTGAGCTCTCCGGCAAAGACCTGTTGCGCGCCGATATAAATGACAGCAATGAAGACGCCTTTCTCGCAGAGAGTGGCCAATTGACCGCTGACGGCGTTCATCGTGTAAACCCGTCGGGAAGCCTGCAGTGTTTGCGAAAGGGTCTCACGCAGGCGCGACAGCATAACGGCCTCCGCCGTCAGCGCTTTCACCGCAGTCATGCCTGACAGATTTTCGACCATCCGTGCCTGATGGTGCGAACCGGCATCGAATTGAGCCCGCAGGCGTTTTCTCAACAGCGGCCCGACGACCAGATAAAGCAGCGCTTGAACCGGTAACGCGGCGGCTACAACCAGTGTCAGTTTGCCTGAAATCGACAAAAGCACCGCGATGTAGATCGCGATAAAGAACAGGTCCAGCGACGCCCCGGTGGTTACGCCGACAAGAAACGCGCGAATCGTGTCCGTTTCACCAATCCGAGACAGGGTTTCGCCGACTGGCCATTTACGGAAATGCTGTAAGGGTAATCGAAACAAATGATCGAACAGCCGCGCCCCCAGTTCCGAAGTAAGCCGGTTGGCCACGGAGACGCCGAGAAATGCCGCGAGAAGGCTAAACCCGGATTGAAAAAGATTCGCGCCGATCAAAACGATGACGACGACGATTAAGGACGCTTCGCGCTGGAACGGCAAAATCCGGTCAATCACGACCTGAAAGACAAAGGGTTCCAGAAGTCCGATCAATCGGACGCAGATGGCGAGAAAAGTGAGTTCCGCATACAGCGGAATATGCTTGCGCAGCGTCGTGCCGAACCACGACAGCGGAACGCCATCATCGGACGCAGAAGTGCTTTGTGTCATTGAATGGAACAGCCAGTCAGATGGCGCTGGACGGTGGCAGGGGCCGCAAGACAATTTGCGGCCCCTGCCCTGTCAGCGCTGAGAGTTTAGCGCCGCGCGGTGCGTCTTAACGCAATTTCGGATCAGGCCACCGCGTCGTCGATCACACCGCCGATAAGCCCGCCGACGGTGTTCCCGACCACGCCACCGACTTCCGCGCCGGGAACGCTGCCGAAGACCCCCCCAATAGCGCCTCCAAGAAGAGCACCGACGATCGAACCAACGCTCGTTGCCACACCTTTGGTTGCCCCGCCGCCACCAAAACTGACGGGAGACTGTATATCTCCGCCATGAAAATCGAATTCTACAGACATTGATAACCTCATTTTTCAAAATCACTTTTGAGTATTAAGCCGGAGAACCGGCGGTTGAACCGATGCGCAATATTCATCGGCATGCACCCGATGCGACGTGCATCGAGAACATTCTTCCCTGACCGCGGACGGAGAAAGAACGCCGTGCGGGCCCGAATGATCAATTATCCCGAGCTTCTCCAGTGCTTGACGTTCCGGAGCCTACCGTCGGGGTGCCTGCGGACGCTGCTTGCGCGCCTGCCTGGAAAAATGTTTGTCCGCAAGTCTGCGATGATCTCACGGGATGTGCCGTAGGGCGCGATGAAGTCGTTGAAGAACAGGTTGTCGCCACTTCTCCATTCGCCACGCTCCAACGCTCGTCCTGTGTGAGTGACCGAATACTCCGTATCGTCGTTCAATAGCGCCCAACTGACGAATCCGGTCGGAATCCCGTCATGCGTCAGATAGAAGCGCGCCTGACCGAGCTGCAAGGGCGGCAATATCTCCACCTCCAGGTATGCCCGATAGGAAAAGGCGTGATGGCTCGGCGACCGAGCAAGAAGCTCGAGCACGTAGCCCATGCCGGCATAAATATCGATGGTGCTCACGGAAACGCTCCCCCGGCCGACGGTGGCTGCGACATTCGACGCAGGCGCGCCGTCACTTCTGGAAAATGACGCTCGAGCGAGGACAGCAATTGCGGCAATCTTTCCATGTCGGCAGCGTGGCATTCGATCGGGCACGCCTCGCCTGCATCTTCATCGCATCCCCACGTCACGTATCCCATCGGTACTTGCTGGCGGTCGAGCGCCAGAAACAGACTCTGGGTCTGCATACATTTCAAAAGAAACGCGTAACGTTGCGCAATCGATTCTTCTGCCCTCTCGCCCGCCGGATCTTGAAGATCGATCAGCAAGATGCTTCCCATCTGCCGATAAAGACAGACAGATCTCCCGCCACCGCTGCGCATCACCGGCAGAACGAAACGTTGCGGTAAAATTTGAGCTCGCTCGAGACAGCGAGCCAGCAAAGCCGGCGCCTGTGCTCCGCCACGAAAGAGCCCGGCGAGTTCTTCGCCGCTCCACTGCCCGTTAATCGAAACAGCCAAAAGGCGGGCAATCGGATAATTCCACCCGTAGTCATAGATCTCACTCCCCTCATTCAATGCTTTGCCAAGCGATTTCAGATGCTTGCCAAAGTAATGGGAATTGTCCTCGAACCAGGCGCGCTCCAGGCATGGCGATAAAACTGGCTGCGATCGGCGCACCCAGTGCAAAAGCGCCAGCTCTCCGAGGAACGCACACACTTCCCGCGCCAAAGGCGGCATGGTCGAACCCGCTGACCCCACAATCTGCAAGGCGTGTGAAAACTCGTGCGCTACCGTGAGAAGGTCGGAAGCTGTTCCGCGGTACGCGCAGCTGACGAAGGGCAGACGCTTTCCTGCGCGATCATAGGTAAAGGGCTGCACCGGTTTTTCCAGCTGCGGTTCAAGGCAGCGTGGAACGCGCTTTTCGACAAAGCGAATCATCCGTTTGAGCTCGGGTATGGCGGCGTTTAGTGCGGCAGCCGAAAGCGCCCAGGCCTCTTCGGAAGACAGGCGCGGGACCTCTGCTTCGGGAACCGTCGCGATATCGGGGAGAAAAATCGGCAGTTCGCGATCAACTAAATTTCGTCTGACAAGCATCTCATCGATGCAGTTGACTTCAAGCCAATCAGAAAAACAATCATCCATGGGAGCAAAATTTGCGATAATATTTATTATAAAAAATCACTTCAATCAAATCTGAACTTAATAAGCAAATGTGGAAATATTTTGGAGATTTCATGGATTTTATATCGTTGAAATACCAGTTAACGAAGCGAATTTTTTCTTTTGTATATTATCTCATCTCGGCGGAGCTAACCATTAAATTTGATCCGCCGTCCTTCGCCATCGCTGGAAAACGGCTGGGATTATGCTTGCGTCCCCCGTTTCGTTGCTTATATACGGGCCAATCCTGAATGATCAGGTTGAGCATCTGCTGGTTGGAGAGGACGCCATGTCTCAAGACGCCCTTTTCCAATTGGGGATGGATTCAGTTGTACTGAACACCGCCCAAAAGGAAGAAAGCATCACAGCGCAGCCCGCATCTGCGGATTGCGACGACAAGGATCACTTTATCGAGAAGGATGGCGTTCTGTGCGCCGGCTCTCATTTCATTGTGGATCTCTTCGAGGCCGATCGTCTCGATGATCTGCCCTACATTCAACAAACGCTCATCGACTGCGTTAATGCAGCGGGTGCGACGTTGCTGCATATTCACCTGCACCCGTTCGAGCCGAATGGCGGGATAAGCGGGGTTGCCGTTTTGGCGGAAAGCCATATCTCGATTCATTCCTGGCCCGAGCGGCATTACGCAGCGCTGGATATCTTCATGTGCGGCGATGCGCAGCCGGAGCGCTGCATCGATGTTTTGCAAGAAGCGTTTGCGCCCGGACGGATGGACGTGAACGAGTTGCTGCGAGGGCGGAACGCGTGAGCGGACGCAAGACCATATCGGAGACCCTGCATGACGGTGTTGGCATGGTTTTCGATGTCGATGAAGTGCTCTATGAGGAAGGCACGGGACATCACCAGCTCGCCTTGATCCGAAACGCGATTTTCGGCAAGGTTCTGGTGCTCGACGGGGCGGTGCAGGTCACCAGCAGCGACGAGTTCATGTATCATGAGATGCTTGCGCATGTGCCCCTCGCCGCACATGAAAATCCCAAAGACGTGCTCATCATCGGCGGTGGCGATTGCGGCCTTGCGGAAGAGGTGTTGAAGCACAGACGTGTCGGCACCCTCACCCAGGTCGAAATCGACGCTTCCGTACTCGATTTCTCGCGGGAACATTTTTCGGACTTCAACGCGCCGGTGTTCAACGATCCGCGTTTCCAGGTGGAGATCGCCGACGGGGCAGCCTTCGTAGCGCAGACGGAACAGCGCTTCGATGTCATCCTCGTCGACTCGACGGATCCCACCGGCCCCGGTGCGGTTTTGTTTACGGCAGAATTTTATCGGAACCTGAAGCGCATCATGCGTCCCGGTGGCATCGTCGTCACTCAAAACGGCGTGCCATTTCTTCAACCCGACGAATTCTCGGACGCGATGCGAAGGCTATCTTCCGTGTTCGAAACGACAAGTTGCTATCTGGTCTCCGTGCCCACCTATTTCGGCGGACATATGACGCTCGGATGGTCAACGGACGCACCAGACACGCTGTCGATCGGTGAAGAGATACTGGTCGAGCGCATGGCAGGGATCGAGACGCGGTATTATACACCCGCGCATCACAAGGCAGCCTTCGCGTTGCCGCGCTTCATCGAGACATTGCTCCATGAGGCTTCGAGATGACAACGGGCCTTTGGGCCCGTTTTTTGTTTCTTATGCCTCTTGCCCCGAAAAGAACGGTACCTTGGCGGCGAGTTCCATATCGATCTGTTGCGCCTTGCGAAAGGCCGGACGTGTCTCTACCCGCGCCAAATACTCCTTGAAGACCGGCTTCTCCGGTAAAGCGCGCAAGATGTTCATCGTATAATTGATCCCGGATGCGAGCTGTGTATCGGCCGCAGTGAAGCGTCCGCCCGCAGCGAATGGATGTCTGGCAAGCCTGCGTTCGATATAGGCGAGCATGTCGGCGAACGTGCCGAACGCATAATGGTTGCTTTCATATTTCAGGCCTTGCACATGCGCGCATATGGCCGGATCGAAGACGGAGTCGCAATAAACCAACGCCGTGAGATAGGCGGCTCGATCAGAATCCTCAATTGCCGGCGCCAGCCCCGCCTGCGGGAAGCGGTCTGCGAGGTATATGGTTATTGCAGCGCGCTCGGTTACCACCTGTCCATCGTGAACTATGGCAGGAACCTTTTTGTTGGGTTGGATCGACCTGTAGCTTTCCGGCACGCCTTCACGCGCACGAATGTCGATCATTTCGAATTCATAAGGTACTTGCAGCTCTTCCAACAGCCAAAGGATGCCGGAAGAGCGCGACCAGGGCGCATGATAGAACGTCAACATCGTGTTTCTCCTTCTGCCTGCGCAAGCTATCAAAGCCATCCTGACAAGGGACTGTCAGGATGTTCACGATGGTTTCGATTAGATGCAAAAAAGGCGGCTAAGGCCGCCTTTTTCGATTTTGCCGAGGTTCAACATTCAGTTGGGCAACTGATCGTCGACGCCCTTGATGTAAAAATTCATGCTCAGCACCTCACCGTCAGGCGCAGCCTGGCCCTCTTCAAGCCACAGCGTTCCATCCTGCTTGTAAACGGGGCCGGTGAAGGGGTTGAAGCCTTCATCCTTGATCTTCGCTTCGATGGCCTCCGCGTCCGCCTTCACATCATCAGGCATGTTCGTGTAGGGCGCCATCACCACGTGCCCGTCCTTCATACCGCCCCAGACGTCTTGCTGTTCCCAGGAGCCATCCATGACCGCCTGGACACGTTCGATGTAATAAGGCCCCCAATCATCAACGATGGAGGTCAACTGCGTTTCGGGGGCGAACTTGATCATGTCCGACGCCTGGCCGAAACCCTTGATGCCGCGTTCGGCGGCGACCTGCAAAGGTGCGGTGGAATCGGTGTGCTGGGTGATGATGTCGACGCCCTGATCGAGCAAAGCCTTGGCCGCATCGGCTTCCTTGCCAGCATCGAACCAGGTGTTCGCCCAGACAATCTTGACCTTGAAATCCGGGTTGACCGACTGCGCACCGAGCATGAAAGCATTGATGCCCATCACGACCTCGGGGATCGGGAAAGAGGCAATATAGCCGGCACTGCCTGTCTCGGACATCTTCGCCGCGATTACGCCCTGCACATAGCGCCCTTCATGAAAGCGCGAATTATAGGTCGCGACGTTGGCATGATCGCGCTTGAAACCGGTCGCGTGCTCGAACTTGATGTCGGGAAATTTCGCTGCGACCTTCTGCACCGGATCCATGAAGCCGAAGGAGGTCGCGAAGATGATGTCACAACCCGAACGGGCGAAACGCTCCAGTGCTCTCTCGGCGTCCGCTCCTTCCGGCACGCTTTCGAGATAAGCGGTCTCGACCTTGTCGCCAAAATGCTCTTCAACGTCGAGCAATCCCTGATGATGCTGGTAGGAATAGCCGAAGTCACCGATGGGGCCGACATAAATCCAGCAGGCCTTGGTCTTGTCCTGACCGGCGGCGGGTGCCGAAGCGAACGCAAGAGCCGCAGTGCTTGCGGCGAGAGCCATAATGAGTTTCTTCATTGTTGACGTCCTCTCTGTTGTCTGAGTGCAGGTCTTAACGGGCAGGCACAAAGGGCCGGCCCAGGCAGGCGGGCGTGTTGACCATCGTCAGCCGCCGGTTGCGCGAGATTAGTACAAGAACGGCGATCGTCGCCAGATAAGGCAAGGCCGACAGGAGCTGCGACGGCACCGAAACGCCGATTACCTGTGCATGCAATTGACCGATCGAGACCGCGCCGAACAGATAGGCGCCCGCCAACACGCGCCACGGCCGCCAGGAGGCGAACACGACCAGCGCCAAGGCGATCCAGCCGCGGCCGGCGGTCATGTTCTCAATCCACTGCGGCGTATAGACCAGCGACAGGTAAGCACCCGCGAGCCCGGCACACGCACCACCGAACAGCACCGCCGCGTAGCGCACACCGATCACACGGATACCCAGCGCATGCGCTGAATCGTGATTGTCTCCCACCGAACGCAGTGTCAGCCCGGCGCGCGTTCTGAACAGAAAATAGCCGACGCCGATGACGAGAAGAATCGAGACGTAGAACAGCGGAGCCTGAGCAAACAGGAAACGCCCGACCACCGGCAAATCCGACAGACCGGGGATGACCCATGGCGCCATTTTAACGCCCGGCAGGCCGATGAAGGCTTCACCGATCATGCCTGAGACCCCAAGTCCCAAGAGCGTCAATGCCAGCCCGGTCGCCACCTGGTTGGTGACGAGTGTCAGCGTCAGAAATCCGAAGAGCAGCGCAAAGGCAGCCCCTACCAGAATAGCGGCGAATACACCGAGCCATGGCGAGCCGGTGGTGATGGCTATTCCGAAACCGGTCACGGCGCCCATCACCATCATGCCTTCCACACCAAGATTGAGAACGCCCGAGCGTTCGACCACCAATTCGCCTATGGCGGCGATCAAGAGCGGTGTGGCGGCCGTGGCGATCGTCACCAGAACGGATTCAAGCATGGTCGATGGCCTCCCTGGCCCGCGGCGCGCGTCCGACAAAGCGGATGCGATAATGGATCAGCGTGTCGCAGCCCAGAACGAAGAAAAGCAGCATTCCCTGAAAGGCGCGGGCTGCCTTGTCCGAGAGACCGAGGGATATCTGCGCCGCTTCACCGCCGAGATAGGACAGCGCCAGAACGAAACCGGCTGCGACTATGCCCAGCGGGTTCAACCGGCCAAGAAAAGCGACGATGATCGCCGTGAATCCATAGCCCGGCGAAATGGAAGGCTGGAGCTGGCCGATCGCGCCGGCCACCTCCGAAATGCCGGCAAGCCCTGCGAGGCCCCCAGAAATCAGGAAGGCCAGCATTATCATTCTTGGAGAACTGAACCCGGCAAAGCGCCCTGCCCTCGGACTTTGCCCGAGAACCCGGATTTCGAATCCTTTGCGTGTCCTACGCAGGATGAACCACAGACACAAAGCGGCGAGGATGGCAAAGATAATGCCCCAGTTCGCCCGACCGGCGGACGGCATGAGTTCGGGCAGTACAGCGAAGGTGTGAAAATCGCGTGTTTCGGGAAAGTTCATTCCGCCGGGATCGCGCCATGGACCGCGCACGATCCAGTCGAGAAACAGTTGAGCCACATAGACCAGCATCAGGCTGGTCAGGATCTCATTGGTGTTGAAACGAGCCTTCAGGAAAGCCGGCACGGCGGCATAGGTCGCACCGCCGGCAATGCCCATCACGAGCATCAGCGGCAAAACGAGCCAATTCTGAAAATCCGGCAACACGACAGGAAGTATGCTGCCGGCAACCGCACCGGCGATGAATTGTCCCTCGGCGCCAATGTTCCAGTTGTTGGACAGGAAGCAAACCGACAGCCCGACCGCGATCAGGATGAGAGGCGCTGCCTTGATCGCGAGTTCATGCAGGGACCAAGTCTCCCGCAACGGATCGATGAAATAATAATAGAGCGCATCGAGCGGATTTTTGCCGAGAACGGAGAACATGATCGCGCCGGCGATCATGGTTAGAAGCAGTGCGATCAGGGGGGAAACGGCGCTAAAAAGAACCGAGTGCTGCGGTCGCTTGACGAGTTCCAGTCGCATTATGCCGTCTCCGCTTTTTCTGGCGGTTCGGCGCGCTCCGGCGTGGCACCCCCCATCAACAGACCAATTTTCTCGAAGGTCGCTTCCGCGATGGGCACTGGAGCGGACAGGCGGCCATCATGCATCACCGCGACGGAATCACAGATCTCGAACAACTCATCCAGATCCTGGCTGATGACCAGAACAGCCGAACCCGAGCGTGCCAGATCGATCAACGCCTGTCGGATACGAGCGGCAGCGCCGGCATCGACACCCCAGGTGGGCTGGTTGACGATCATTACCGCGGGCTGGCGGTCGAGCTCACGACCAATGATGAATTTCTGCAGATTGCCGCCGGACAGCGCTGAGGCTTCTGGGTCTTCCCCGCCCTTCCGCACATCCATGGCCTCGACGATGCGTGCGGCGGCGTTGGCCAGCGCACCGGAGCGCACCGTGCCGAGCGCACCGACAAAGGCGCCGGCATCGGTGACGTGGCGTGACAGGAAAAGATTTTCGGAAAGGCGCATCTGCGGTGCCGCGCCGTGACCGAGCCGCTCCTCGGGTACGAAGGCAGCGCCCAGAAGACGGCGCCCGGAAATCCCAAGCCGTCCTGCATCCGTGCCGCGAACGCGGATGGCACCAGCCTTGTCCTGCAGCGCTTCGCCGGACAGGGCTTCAAACAGTTCTCCCTGTCCATTGCCGGCAACTCCAGCGATCCCCACGACCTCGCCGGCGCGCACCGAAAGACTGATCTCGCGCAGCGACACGGCAAAGGGATTTGCCGCGGGCCGGCTAAGTCCCTTGACCTCCAATAGCGACTGGCCGGAGGCGTCGACGCTGCCGACGCGCTTTACCGTATCCACCTCATCACCGACCATCATGCGGGCGAGCGACGCGGCAGTTTCCCGCCTCGGATCACAATGCGAAACCACCCGGCCGTGGCGCAGAACGGTCGCCCGGTCGCAAAGCCGTTTCACCTCCTCGAGGCGGTGAGAGATGTAGAGGATCGATTTGCCCTCATCGCGCAGAGTTTCCAGCGTCTCGAAGAGCCTGTCGGCCTCCTGAGGGGTGAGAACCGATGTCGGCTCATCGAGAATGATCAGATCCGGCTTTTGCAAGAGGCAACGGATGATCTCGATGCGCTGGCGTTCGCCGACCGAGAGATCACCCACATGGGCAAAGGGGTCGAGTGGCAGGCCGTAGGCTTTGGAAAGTTCACGCGCACGCTCGGCCACCTGCAGAATGGGTGTCGTGTCATCCAGCGCAAGCATGATGTTCTCTGCGGCGGTCAACGCTTCGAAGAGCGAAAAATGCTGAAAAACCATGCCGATACCGAGACGCCGGGCTTCGCCGGGGGATTGGATGGCGACCACCCTCCGTTTCCAGCGGATTTCACCGGCCGCCGGCTCGAGCGCACCGAACAGCATCTTCACCAGCGTCGACTTGCCGGCGCCGTTTTCGCCAAGAAGCGCATGAATCTCGCCTTTTCCAATCGAAAGATCGATCGCGTCGCAAGCTTTCAATGCGCCGAATGTCTTTGTCAGGCCGCGAACCTCGAGAAGTTCGCCGCCTTCGCCTTCGTGTCGTTGATCCACGCCGGCTCCCACTTCGGTCATTTTTGTTCTGTTCCCAGATCAATCATAGGCGGATGGCTTCGCCGCGCATTAGAGCCGCATTCCTTGAAAGAGATTCAAACACAACCGCCCCATTACCCCTTATGTCCTTTCCCCAGATTCGGCCAAACCTGCATGATGCCACCGATTGCAAAGAGGTATAAGCCAGTTATCCCTATACCCAATCGCACCAATTGATGGGCCTCGAGCTCTTGAAGAAGCCCCAGCACACCGAAAGCGCACCAGGCAAAAAATACCGCGAGATTGAGGGTGCGCAGGCGCTGTACCCGTACCGGATGCAGGAAAAAAATCGGCAAAAACGTCGTCACCGCAGAGATGAGCACCACCGCGAATGCGACCTGCTCGCCGGGTTGAACCACGAAAAGCGTGAAAACCACCATGTTCCAGACCACGGGAAAGCCCTTGAAGAAGTTCTCCCGCGTCTTCATTCCGGTATCGGCATAGTAGATCGCACTGGTGACGACGATGATCGCCGCCGACAGAAACGACAGTCCCTGCCCCATGAACCCGCTCTGATAAAGTGCAAAGGCGGGGATAAGAACATAGGTCACGTAGTCGATGATGTTGTCGAGCATATCGCCAGACCAGGTGGGGAGGACCTGCTTCACATCGAGCTTGCGCGCAATCGGGCCGTCTATTCCATCGACGAACAGAGCAAAACCCAGCCACCAGAACATGGCGGTCCAGCGCTCTTCGCTGGCAGCGACGAGCGACAAAAAGGCGAGGAAGGATCCGGACGCGGTCAGGAGATGTACTGAAAACGCCTTGGCCTGCGGAGCCGTGACTTTCTTGGTTTTCATGATGGCTGCCTAGGGTCCACGCCAATCGAGCGGGCATATTTCGGCCGAGCGACCGGCAAAGTTCCAGTTGCGCCCAAAGGCACGCATGCGGCTCTTGTCAGACCGTGCAACGGTGATCTCCGGTGCGATCCAGTATTGTGAATTGGTGATGACGGTGTCGCCATCCTTGTCCTTGCCGGCAATCGGCGTGATCGCCCCGTCGATAACCTTCGGAATCTGAAAGATACGGGTCTTGTCTTCGGTCTCGTAGCTCACGGGTGCACGCTGGATGCCGAGAAACTGGCCAACGAGAATCGACAGAAGCCCGGTCGTGCCACCTGCCTTGCCGGAAAAGATCTTGCCGACCGCCTTTTCGGCGTAAATCGATGCGCGTTCGTCGAGAAAGAGACCGGCGGTCCAGTTGCCGCGGCTCATATAGCCGGGAATTTCCATCACCAAGCCGAGATTCAGGCCCGAAAGGTCGGTCTCGCCATAGTGTCCCTGATCGATGCGGAAACCGGCCCAAGTCTGACAATATCCCTCGGTGGGCGGATGATTGCCCAGCGAAAGCACGCAGGGGCAGAATACGGTGCAATTGCATGACAGCACCAGTTCGCCTTTCAGCGCCCAGTCTTTCTTTCCCATTGCATCTGACCCCTCTTCTAGACCGAGACTACAAGAAGCGCGAGCGCCCACACAAGCAGCAGACCGCCTGAAACACGTGTGAAAATCCGACTATGACCAGATTTCTCCACCATGGTGAAAACACCGAGAAGCGCCATCCAAAAGAGGTTCATCAGGCCAACCGCGAACATCACCAGCATAAGCGCCCAGCAACAGCCTAGGCACCAAAGGCCTTGCCGCAAACCGAGCCGATAGATTGCTGCCGGGCGCGTGCTCCAGCGACCGAACAGAGTGGCAAAGGGATTGCGGCATTTGACGAGACACGCCTCCTTCAGCCCGGAGAACTGATAGAGACCGGCGATGAGAAGCACGATCGCACCCGCATGTCCGGTCCAGGGCGACAGGATGGAGCCGCGATCGTACAAAGCTTCAACCCCGAGCGCGATCGTCGCAAAGCAGATGGATGCCGCCAACCAGACGGTCAGATAACCCGCAACCAGCACGAGCGGGTGTACCACGTTGTGATCCTTACGGGCCGCGGTGTCGGCAATTTCACAATAGGTACGGATCAATGGGGTTGCAGAGGGCAGCATCATGGCGAACGCCATAAGGAACCACATGAAAGAAAACACAGCGAAAACACGCGCTCCACCGCCCACCTGCACCGGTGTCAGGCAGAGCGATAGCAGCGTTTCGAGAGAAGCCGGCAACGGCATTTCCGGAAGACTGCCAAGCCAAACCCCTCCTGGGCCTGCAGCCCGTGGCTCGATCGTGGCAATCCCCCCGCCCATAAGCGCGAGCAGGATCCAGGAAGTCACAACGGCCAGTATCAGCGCCGAGAGAGAAATTGGAAACGCCATGAGCGACAGGCGATGAACGGTCCGGCCGGTGCCCGCCAAGGTCTTCGGATGCGGCTCTTCATGGATCACGCCTTTACCCCGCAATTCTTCCCTGGGTGTTTTCGCCGCGTTGAATCTTGCATCGAACGGCACCATCATGACAAAGACAGACTGTACCTGTCGATGAAGACAGAAGCATAGATGGATCAAAAGCTTTGGGCGATAGTGACCGTAAAATTCTCGTCGCAGGAACCGGGCCCGCTGGTCTCATTGCGGCGCTTCTGCTGGCGCATCACGGTTATCCGGTGACGCTTGCCGGTCCGGTTCCAAGGGGGCGGGATCGGCGTACCGTGGCGTTGATGCGCCCGTCGCTGGAAGCAATCGAACCGCTGGGGGTCCTCGGCAAGCTTCTGCCCGAAACAGCACCGCTTCGCGCCATGCGTCTGGTGGATGCGACCGGAAGACTGGTGCGCAGCCCGACCGTAACCTTTCACGCGGGAGAGATCGGTGAGGAGTATTTTGGCCTGAACATCCCCAATGCGCGACTTTCGGAAGAATTGGCCGAGGCCGCAAAGGGATCTCCGCTGATCGAATGGCACGAGAGCCTCGTTGGCGCGTGGTCCTGCGAAGCAGAGCGGGTGATCGCGACGCTGGACAATGGCGAACGCCTTTCGGCCCAACTTGCAATCGCCGCCGATGGCCGCAATTCACCTGCCCGTCGGGCCGCCGGCATGTCGGCCAGGACGCGCACCCTGCCGCAATCGGCTCTCGTGCTGAATTTCAAGCACACACGAGAACACGGTTTCGTTTCGACGGAGTTCCATACGAGAAGCGGTCCATGCACGCAGGTGCCCCTGCCCGGGATGCGTTCGAGCCTGGTCTGGGTGCTGCGTCCGCAGGACGCCGACACCATGAATACGCTCAACGACAATGCCCTGTCGCTTAAGCTCGAGGAACAGCTTTCCTCGTTTCTTGGCCGCGTCACGGTGGAGCCCGAACGCCAGATCTATCCTCTAAGCACGCTTATGCCGTCTCGTTTCGGGCAAAACCGGATCGCACTGATCGGCGAAGCCGCGCACGTGTTTCCGCCCATTTCGGCACAGGGGCTCAACCTGGGTATCCGCGACGTAGAGGATATCGTCGCGGTCGTCGCCGCATTCCGCGACGATCCGGGAGCACCAGCTGCCGTGACGCGGTATGACGCGCTCCGCCGTCCCGATGTCCTGGCCCGCAGCAATTCGGTCAATCTGCTGAACGCCTCGCTTCTATCGGGTCTTCTTCCCGCGCAGATCGCCCGCAGCGCCGGGCTTGGCATCATTGACAGCATTCCGCCGTTGCGCGCGCTTTTCATGCGCGAAGGCATGCGGCCGGGCAGCGGTTTTTCCGCCCTTCTGCCGCTCAAGGGAAAAGATCAGGCGGCAGAATCCCGTTCGTAATCGCATAAAGCAGAGCGGTGACGGTGGCCACCGAAACCAGCGTGGTGATGAGCACGCTGGCGGAGGCGCGTTCCATCCACACACCATATTGCTGGCTGATCACGAATACATTGGTTGCCGTGGGCAAAGATGCCAGAAGAACGGCGGAAAACACCCAGCTTTCGGAGAAATTTCCGATCCAGCTCAGCATGACATAGCAGATCGCCGGGTGAAGAACGAGCTTAAGGCCAACGATTGCGCCAACCTCGTGAGGCACACGCCTGAGTGGCCTCAGAGCCAGACTCACCCCCATGGCGAACAGCGCGCAGGGCGCTGCCGCCGATGCGAGATATGCCAGCAGACGCTCGACGGGAAGCGGCGGAGTAAAATGCAGTGCCGCAGCGATAACACCTGCCGCGGTTGCCACGATGAAAGGATGCAAGGCAATCTTGCTTAACACGTCCAGAAACAGTCGCCCAGGCTCCTGTTTGTCGCCGCCCGAGATCGCCATCATCATCGGCGCGACCGCGAAGTGAACGATGTTTTCGAAACAAAAGATCAGCGCTACCGGAACCGCTGCGTCCTCCCCCAAGGCGAGCAGCGCCAGACCGGGGCCCATATAGCCGATATTGCCGTAACTCGCCGCAAGCCCTTTGATGGTGCTCTCAGCGATCGAACTGCCGCTGATCAGGCGCGAACCGGCGAACATGATGGCGAACACAATATAGGTGGAAGCGACCGCGCCGAAGATATAGCCCCATTCCGTCAAGCGCTCGATGGGGGGTTTCGCCAGAAGCTGGAAAAAGAGCGCCGGAAGGGCCACATAGATGACAAACGTGTTCATCCAGCCAAGCGCATCGGCAGGATGCGGCTTAAGCCGCGCCACTGCGTAGCCGATGAAGATCAATCCGAAAAACGGCAGAACAAGTCCTGCGACACCGGCCATAGCCCATCCCCGCCAGGGCGGTTGTTCAGACCATCGATCTGCGCAAGCAACCCGAAAACGTTTCGCCCAAATATCGCGGCTAGCCCGCGCGTACCCCGCCCGTCAAGTCCGTGGGATTGAATTGTGGCGGCTGCTGCGCCACATAGGTGTCAGAGGTATGATTATGCAAAATATTGGAACCGCAAAATTTCGCATCGGGCAAGTCGTTCGTCATCGGATGTTCGACTTCCGTGGTGTAATTTTCGACGTTGATCCCGAATTCAACAACACCGAAGCCTGGTATCAGGCAATTCCGGAGGAAGTGCGCCCGCGCAAGGATCAGCCCTTCTACCACCTGCTCGCAGAAAACGAGGAGACGGAGTATGTCGCCTATGTATCGGAGCAAAACCTGATGCCCGACGAGTCCGGCATGCCGGTCCGGCATCCGCAGTTGGCCGAATTTTTCGTGGAAACCGGCGATGGCCATTATGAACCACGTGAACGGATTCACCACTAACAGCAAGCTTCATCGGCGCAATTAAAACGGGGCCGCAAGGGCCCCGTTTTCTGTTCGCACTTGAAAAGGCGTGAGAGCTATTCGGACTGCTTCGCCTTCTCCTGCGCTTCGCGCAGCTTCTCGGTAAACTCTTCGTTGTTCTTGTTCACAAAGTCCTGAAGCTTCTTCTGGCGGTCTTCGATGTCGGATTGCGGCAGCGGGTCGCCATCGTAGGCATTGGTGAAACCGGACAACGTCATCTTGATCGGATTGGGCTGGTTCTGGAAGTTGACAGACGTCAGCGTCAGTTCCGAGCCGCGCTTGAACGAAGCAACAAGCTGATCGGTGAGCGGAGCTTCGGCAATGCAGCGATCCGGCAGGCAGATCGCATAGTCGATCTTCTGCGTCTGGCCACCGTCGATCTGCAGGCCAATACCGGGAGGCACCATGCGGCCGGTCGGGACGGTGATCTGGAAAACCTTGCGGTTCACCTTGCCCTTCACTTCGATGAGGCTGACACCAGTGATCATCTGACCGGTTTCGGCCACGAGAACATTCTGCACGTTGCAGATATCCACGTCTTCCTGTTTGGTGCAGGCCTTGAACCAACCCTGAGGCGGCTGCTGCTGTTGCGCGGCGGCGACACCAATGCCACTTGCGGCCACGCAGGCGGCGCCGGCAAGGGCGAACAGGGTGCGGATTGCTTTCGCGTTCAGGCTTTTCATATGGCTCAGTTCCTCTAAATGCACAGCGCCAGAATATCGTTCATAGCGTCACCTGTTGTTTAAATGCGGCGACAGCATGACCCTCGGGCGCGTGTTACACTGCCGCGTAGCGCGAATCCAGCCCGTCCGGGCAATTCGATGGACTTTATGACGGGGTGCGGCAAACATCACACGATGCGCCGGCTGCCCGGAAAAAGGCACACTGTGTGATAGGCTCCGAGGAGAATCACGGAACCGCTTGAAGATCCGGCTAAGGTGCGTCGATGTTTCCAGCCCTCAAAACCATTTGTTTCGCCATTTCGGTCAACTTGATCGCATCGGGCGCCGCCTTGGCGGCCGATGATGCGCCCAAGCACGGTGTTGCCATGCACGGCATTCCGGCACTGCCTGCCGATTTCAGCCATTTCCCCTATGCCAATCCCGATGCTCCGAAGGGCGGCGACGTGACCTATTGCGTGGTCGGTTCCTTCGATAACCTCAACCCGTTCATTCTCAAGAGCATGCGCACCACGGCACGTGGCGTTATCGACACGATTTTCGGAAATCTGGTCTTCGAGCCGCTGATGATGCGCAGCGCCGACGAGCCGTTTTCCCTCTACGGGCTTCTCGCCGAAAGCGTCGTTATGGACGAAGCACGCAGTTACGCGGAGTTCAATCTCGACCCCGACGCCAAATGGTCGGATGGCGAACCGGTCACTCCGGAAGACGTCATCTTCAGTTACGAAGCTTATACGGAAAAAGGTCGCCCCCCTTATTCAAGCCGCATGGCGAAGATCGAGAAAATCGAAAAAACCGGCGATCACAGCGTGCGTTTCACGTTCAACGACAAGGCAGACCGTGAATTTCCTTTGATCGTCGCCATGACTCCAATCGTTCCGGAGCATGCCTTCAATATCGAGACATTCGACCAGACCACATTGAAGCCGGTGACCGGCAGCGGTGCTTACCGCATTTCAAAAGTCGAGCCCGGTCGACGCATCGTCTTCACTCGAAACGAGGATTACTGGGGCGAAAATATTCCCTCCAAGCGCGGTTTCGACAATTTCGATGAGGTCACGATCGAATATTTCCTCAACGTGAATTCTCTCGTGGAAGCGTTCAAGAAGGGGATTTGCTCGGTATATGCGGAGTCCGATCCTGTAAGACGGCAGCGCGGCATAGACTTTCCCGCGGCGCGCGAAGGCAAGGTCGTCAGCGAAACCTTCACCAACGGGATTCCGCCCGCCGTCTCCGGCTTCTTCTTCAACACGCGCCGCGAAAAATTCTCCGATCCGCGTGTGCGTCGTGCCCTGACAAAGCTTTATGATTTCGGCTGGGTGAACCAGAACATCTTGCGCGGCGAGTATGAACGCACACTCAGCTACTGGCAGGGATCGCACCTTTCCGCACTCGGCAAACCGGCGGATGCGCGCGAACGCGCGCTGCTTGAACCCTATGTCGACCGTGTCACGCCCGAGGTGATGGAAGGAAGCTATGGAAAGTCGGACCTTGCCGGCAAACCTGTCGGCCGCGAACAGATGCGGGAGGCATTGCAAATGCTCAACGAGGCTGGCTACAACCTTAAGGGCAATGCGCTGGTGAACGCCGACGGAGAGGCCCTGACCTTTGAAATCCTGGTGACGTCTGAGGAAGGCGAACGCCTTGCGGCGGTTTTCCAAAGGGCCCTGCGGAAGATCGGTGTGGGTGTTTCGATCCGGCTTCTGGACGATTCACAGGCCCAGCAACGCAAGCAGCGCTACGATTTCGACGTCATCATCGCCTCCGTGGGTTTTTCCGGTTCACTCTCGCCAGGCATCGAGCAACTGACGCGCTGGGGATCCGATGCCGCCAAAGCCGAAGGAACGTTCAACCTGTCCGGCGCAGCCGATCCCGCCATCGATGCGATGATCGATGCGATGTTGAATGCACGTGACATGGACGACTATGCCGCAGCCGTCCGTGCCCTCGATCGGCTGTTGATGTCCGGTGCGTATGTCGTACCGATGCAGCACGACAGCGACGAATGGGTTGCTTACTGGAACGATCTGGATCATCCGGAGAAAACCCCGCTTTACGGCTATAAACTGCAGACCTGGTGGCACAAACCGGAATCGGAATAGGCAGAAACCATGGCGCATCCCCTCCCCATCACCATCGACGTCGTTTCCGACGTCGTCTGCCCCTGGTGCTACATCGGTCGCGCGCGCCTCGAAAAAGCTCTGGAGGCGGCGCCCGAAGTGGCCGTGGATTTGCG
This sequence comes from uncultured Nitratireductor sp., assembly GCF_913053745.1. Lineage (GTDB taxonomy): Bacteria > Pseudomonadota > Alphaproteobacteria > Rhizobiales > Rhizobiaceae > Nitratireductor. The sequence continues at coordinate 51,020 of NZ_CAJXGF010000003.1, read as the reverse complement.
CTGGCGCCCGTTTCAGCTTGACCCGACAATTCCGCCCGAAGGCAAAAGCCGCCACGCTTATCTGACCGACAAGTTTGGCGACGAGGCGCGTATTCGTCAGATGCACGAGCAAATCAGCGCGGTTGGACAGGCCGAAGGCATCGCTTTCGATTTCGATGCAATCGAGACCGCCCCCAATACGCTGAACGCGCATCGAGCGATCCGCTGGGCGGCAACGGCGGAACCAGGTGTCCAGGACGGTCTCGTCGGTATCCTTTTCGCACTTTATTTCGAAAAAGGCATGAACATCGGCGATCCCGCCATTCTGATCGAAGCCGCGAAGGATGCGGGCATGGACGCCGCCGTGGTGGAAACGCTGCTTGCAACGGATGCCGACAAAGCCGAGGTCGAACAGGAAATCGCGACGGCGCAGCAAATGGGTGTTACCGGCGTGCCCTGCTTTCTGCTCGAGGGGCGTTATGCGGTGGTGGGAGCGCAGGAGGCTGCGACGCTCGCGGACGCCGTCCGTCAGGTCGCTCAAGCAAAGGCCGACGGCACTTTGCAAAAGGATCAGACCTGAGTTTTTCAGCCCGCTGTGAAACCACCACCTTAGAGAAAAATCATAAAATGTTGATTTTAGTTCTTTTTCTTTGTCTTCGTGTCGACTGTTCTGCTAGGCTGCCTTTTTGTCGATCAGTCGCACAAGTTGCGTCATGATGACAGCAGCGCCTGCAAGTCGTTTCTCGGGCGTCGGCCAGTCGCGGATAAAAACGATGCTCTGATCGGGTCGTATCTTGGCAAGTGAACCCTGCTCGCCGATGAAACGCACAAGCCCCACCGGATCCGGAAACTCCTGATTGCGGAAATGTGCCACAACGCCCTTCGGGCCGGCATCCAGCTTCTCCACATTGGCTTTGCGGCAAAGTGCCTTGATGAAGACAATCTTGAGGAGATGCTCAACTTCTTGCGGAAGGGCACCGAAACGGTCGATCAATTCCGCACCGAAAGCGTCAATCTCCTCCGGCGTTTCCAATTCGGCAATGCGACGGTAGAGGCCAAGCCTCAACTGGAGATCCGAAACATAGTTTTCGGGTATCATCACTGCGGTTCCGACGGTGATCTGCGGCGACCAGCCTGTGTCGGCGGCCTCCTCTGAACCCTTCAACTCGGCAACCGCTTCCTCCAGCATCTGCTGATAAAGCTCGTAGCCGACCTCCTTGATATGCCCCGACTGTTCCTCGCCGAGCAAATTGCCGGCACCGCGAATATCGAGATCGTGACTTGCAAGCTGGAATCCCGCGCCAAGTGTGTCGAGCGATTGCAGAACCTTGAGCCGCCGTTCGGCCGTAGTCGTGAGTGTCCGATTGGGCGGAAGGGTGAAGAGAGCATAGGCGCGCACCTTGGAACGGCCAACGCGACCTCGCAACTGATAGAGCTGCGCGAGACCGAACATATCCGCGCGGTGAACGATCAGCGTGTTGGCGGTGGGAATGTCGAGGCCCGATTCAACAATCGTCGTCGATAGAAGAACATCGTACTGCCCATCGTAGAACGCGTTCATGATGTCATCGAGTTCGCCGGGCGGTAGCTGCCCATGCGCCGTGGCCACTTTCAGTTCGGGCACATGTTCGTTCAGAAAGTCGCGCACCTCGGCCAGATCGGAGGTGCGCGGGACGACGTAAAAACTCTGCCCGCCACGATAGCGCTCTCGCAAAAGCGTCTCTCGTATGACCAGCGGATCGACCGGAGAGATAAAGCTGCGCACGGCCATACGGTCCATAGGCGCCGTCGTTATGAGCGACAGCTCGCGCACACCGGTCAGTGCAAGCTGCAGGGTTCGCGGGATCGGGGTGGCCGAGAGCGTCAAAACGTGAATGTCCGACTTCAGATCCTTCAAACGTTCCTTGTGCTTGACACCGAAATGCTGCTCCTCATCGATGATGAGAAGGCCGAGATTCTTGAATGTAACGGAATTGCCCAGAAGCGCATGCGTGCCTACAACGATGTCGACCGTACCGTCCGTAAGCCCCTTCTTGGTCTCGGAAAGCTCTTTCGACCCGACAAGCCGGGATGCCTGACGCACACGCAGTGGCAGGCCGGCGAACCGGTCGCGAAACGTTTTGAAATGCTGTCGGGCAAGAAGCGTGGTGGGAACAACGATCGCAACTTGCAGCCCTTCCATGGCTGCGACGAACGCAGCACGCAGGGCGACCTCCGTCTTTCCGAACCCCACATCGCCACAAATCAGCCGGTCCATGGGCCGCCCGGAGCTCAAATCGTCGATCACGGCGTCGATGGCTGTCTGCTGATCGTCCGTCTCCTCATAGGGAAAACGCGCGGCAAACTCCCCATAGAGACCGTCGGGCGGCGCAAGCTTCACGCCGGGGCGCATTTCACGTTCCGCGGCAATGCGGATAAGATGCCCAGCCATTTCCAGAAGCTTCTTCTTGAGCTTCGCTTTGCGTGACTGCCAGGCGACACCGCCAAGCTTGTCAAGCATTGTGTCCGGCCCGTCGGAGCCATAGCGTGACAAGAGTTCGATGTTCTCGACCGGCAGGAAAAGCCGGTCGTCACCCGCATAGCGCAATTCGAGGCAATCATGCGGGGCACCCATAGCCTCGATGGTCTTGAGGCCGATAAACCGTCCGATCCCGTGATCGGCATGAACAACGATATCGCCGGCCGAAAGCGCGGCAATTTCGGCGATGAAATCGGACGCTTTCTTGCGCTTCTTCGCACGGCGTACCAAACGATCGCCGAGAATATCCTGTTCGCCTATAACGGCAAATCGCGCCGTCTCGAAACCGGCTTCCAACGGGAGAATACCGATTCCGGCCTGCTCTTGCGGACGCTTTTCCAGCTCCGCCAGGGTGTCGACACGCGCGACATTGCCCAAACTGTGTTCGGCGAGAATCTGCGAAAGACGCTCGGCAGAACCCTCAGTCCAACCGGCAATCAACACACGCTTGCCATTGGCGCGCAGCGCACCGATGTGCTTGACGGCATGGTCGAAAACATTGGCATTGGGATCGGCACGTTCCTCGGCAAAGTTGCGCCCAGCCATCGCCCCGGCGTGATAAACGCGCGATTTGCCGGTCTCCGGCGTTGCAAACGGCGTAAAGTGGATCACGCGTCTGGCACTCGCCGCCGCACGCACCTCATCCGGGTCGAGATAGAGAGTCTGGGGTGCAACGGGTTTGTAGGGAACCGCACCGCCCAACTCGCTTCCCTCCATCTGCACGCGACGGGCCTCGTAATGATCGACAACCAGTGCATGACGCTCACCGAGCGCCTCTTCGGCCAAATGATCGAACACCACAGGTGCTTCAGGAAGGTAATCGAGGACGCTTTCAAGGCGTTCGTGAAACAATGGAAGCCAGTGCTCCATACCGGCAAAACGTCGCCCCTCGGTAACGGCCGTATAAAGCGCATCGTCGCGCGAGGGCGCACCAAAAGTCTCGATATAGTTGCGCCGAAACCGGCTGATCACATCAGACGTAAGTGTGATCTCGCTCATCGCCTGAAGTGCAACTTCGGTGCGCTGGCCAACGGTGCGCTGGGTCGCCACATCGAAGGCGCGGACCGATTCGAGTGTGTCGCCGAAGAAGTCGAGCCGCAGCGCCTCATCCCAGCCGGGGGCGAATAGATCGAGAATACCGCCGCGCACCGCATATTCGCCAACGTCGCGAACGGTGGACACACGTTCGAAACCGCTCGTTTCCAGCCTTCCTGTAAGCGCGGTCATGTTTACTTGATTTCCGGGGCGCGCAAAAAAGCCCTGAGCGCCGATCTGATCCGCCGGGGGCATGCGCTGCAAAAGCGCATTGGCACTGACGATCACGATCGCGCGATGCGGCACCCTGCGAAGCTCGGCCATGGCACCCATCGCCGCAAGTCGCCGAGCGGCCGCATCTCCCCCCGGCGACACACGATCATACGGCAAGCAATCCCAGGCCGGCAGGTCCAGAACGGGCAATCCAGGATCGGCAAACCGTAGCGTATCGACGAGCGCCGGCAGACGCTGCCCGTCGCGGAGAACGAAGATCGTCGGACCGTCGGGTGCCACCTCGCGCGCCACCACGCTCAGCGCAAAGGCCTCAAAACCGTCGGCGACACCATCCACGGTCAGAGCGCCAGCGCCCTCGCGCGGCAGTTTCAAAACATCCATAAGGCTCATCAGCGTCGTGCCTCAGTGTCCCCGCGACGCGGTTATACGCGCCCACAAAGGGGTGTCGTATTCCCGCGGGAGCGCCGCCTCGCCCGTTACCCATTTGAAAAGTTGCGTGTCCGGGATGTCCAGGATGGCCTCGAGCTGATCCATTTCTTCATCTGTCAGCCGGTCGATCTCGGCATCGGCGAAACCGCCGAGCACAAGGTCCATCTCGCGCGTTCCCCGTCTCCAGGAGCGCACAAGCGCACGGCGACGGCGCGGGTCTAGATCGTGGCTGGAGCGGGTGGTGCCTGTCATGGTTTCGCCTTCGTGGTATGCGGCGTCGATCGCCCGGGCGGATATAGCGTGTGCATGAGCGTCTGTCAGCCTTGCGTCGTCGAATTTGCGCTTTAATCATGACATCATGCGCCCTTCGCTTCTCGATCCCCTATTCGCCCCGGTGACCGCCCTCGACGGTGTGGGCGCGAAGCTTGCCGATCTTCTCGCGAATATCGTCCCGGGGGACGCGTCTGGCCGCGCCTTGCGGGTCGGCGACCTGCTGTTCGTACTCCCCCATTCACTTATAGATCGGCGAAACCGCCCCGGCATCGCCAACGCCCAGGAAGGCGGCATCGTTACACTGGACGTCACCGTGGGGCGCCACCATCCCACACCGCCCGGCCGCAAGAATGTCCCCTACCGGGTCTTCGCCTTCGACGAAACCGGCGAGATCTCCCTCACCTTCTTCCACGCACGCGCGCCGTGGATCGAGAAAATTCTCCCGGAAGGCGGGCAGGTTCTGGTGAGCGGCCGGATGGAGTGGTTCAACGGTCGTGCATCGATGGTGCATCCCGATTTCATCGTGCCGGCAGCCGAAGCGCATACATTGCCGACGCTCGAGCCGGTCTATCCACTGACGGCCGGCCTTTCGTCGAAAATCCTGCGCCGCGCCATTGCACAATCGCTGGAGCGGCTGCCGAACCTGCCGGAATGGCAGGACGAAACATTCATTTCGCGAAACAGGCTGCCGTCATTTTCACATGCGTTGCATAGGCTCCACGACCCTGAAACGCCCGAGGACGTTCAGCCTGAAAGCCCGTTTTGGCGACGCATCGCCTATGACGAATTTCTGGCCGGACAGCTTTCGCTTGCGCTGGTGCGCGCGAAGGTAAAACGCCTCTCGGGTCGCCCTCTGATCGGCGATGGCCGCTTCGAACATAAGATCCGAACCGCCCTGCCCTATAAGTTGACGGGCGCGCAAGAGAACGCGGTGCGCGACATACATGCCGATCTCGCAAGTTCGGAGCGCATGGTGCGTCTTCTTCAGGGAGATGTCGGCGCAGGCAAGACCGTCGTGGCATTGCTCGCCATGGCCCGTGCCGCCGAGGCGCAAGGTCAGTCGGCCCTTATGGCTCCGACGGAAATTCTCGCCCGCCAACACGCAGCGACAATAACCCCCTTGGCAGAGGCCGCCGGTCTCAGTGTCGCGGTCCTGACAGGGCGTGAGAAAGGCAAGGAGCGCCAGCGCATTCTCGACCAGATCGCCTCTGGGGTCGTCGATTTCGTGATCGGAACCCATGCCCTTTTTCAAGAAAGCGTGCAATTCGCGGATCTTTCTCTTGCAGTGGTCGACGAGCAGCACCGCTTCGGCGTGCATCAGAGACTGGCGATAACCGCCAAGGGCAACGCTCCGGACATGCTTGTCATGACAGCAACCCCGATCCCGCGCACTCTCGTGCTCTCGGCGTTTGGCGACATGGATGTATCGCGCCTGACCGAAAAGCCGGCTGGACGTCAACCGATCCGTACGGTGACGCTACCGGTGGAACGTTTGCCGCAACTGGTAGAACGGCTGAGAACAGCGCTTTCAGAGGGGCAGAAAGTCTATTGGATCTGCCCGCTCGTCGAAGAATCCGAACAGCTCGAACTGATGTCGGCGGAGGATCGGCACGCTTCGCTTCAAAAGGTTTTCGGCGATGCCGCGGGACTTATCCATGGGCGCATGAAACCGATCGAGAAAGATGAAGCCATGCGTGCCTTCAAGACCGGCGAAACGCGAATTCTGGTCGGCACGACCGTGGTCGAGGTGGGCGTGGATGTGCCCGACGCGACGATCATCGTTATCGAACATGCAGAGCGTTTCGGTCTCGCACAGCTTCATCAGTTGCGCGGGCGCGTCGGGCGCGGCGAACTCGCCTCCTCCTGCGTGCTGGTCTACAAGGGGCCGCTCGGCCAGACCGCAACCCGGCGGCTGGAGGTGATGCGCGAAACGGAAGACGGGTTCGTCATTGCCGAAGAAGATCTCAAACTGCGTGGCGAAGGCGATCTTCTGGGCACGAAGCAATCCGGCACGCCGGGTTTTCGCGTCGCGCGGATCGAGGCACATGTCGATTTGCTGCAGGCCGCACGCGACGATGCTCGTCTGATTCTCTCACGCGACCCCGAACTTCAGACACAGCGTGGCCAGGCGCTCCGGCTGCTTCTCTACTTGTTCGGGCGCGACGAAGCGATACGCTTGTTGCGCGCGGGTTGACCCGTGTCAGGCATTGCCTCGGCTGCAAGCGCGGCCGTTTTTGCCTGGTATTCCGGCGCGACGAGCCCTGCGGATATGACAAGCTTTGCCCCTTCCTCCACGGTCATCTTGAGTTCGATGACATCCTTCTTGGGAACGAAGAGCAGATAACCGGATGTCGGATTCGGAGTCGTCGGCAGGAAAACAGCGATGGTTTGCCCCGCTTCATCACCAACTTCGGCCTGTACTTCGCCGCGTGTTTCGGTGGCGATGAACACGAGCGCCCATAATCCCTCGCGCGGATATTCGATGAGACCAACTTTCTTGAACGTATCGGAACGCTCCGAAAGCACGGTTTCCAGGATCTGCTTCAAACCACGATAGACACTGCGCACCAGCGGCATGCGTCCGAGTATGTTTTCGCCCGTGGCGATGATCGTTCGACCGATAAAGTTGGCGGTCAGAAAGCCGATCAGCGTGATCAGGACCAGGGCGACGATCAAGCCGAACCCTGGAATGGCGAACGGCAGATAATTGTCGGGATTGTAGCGGAAGGGGATGTAGGGTTTGACCCAGGAATCGACCCATCCGATCATCGACCAGGCCAGATAGGCCGTGATGGCGAGCGGTGCGGTGACAATGAAGCCCGTAAGGAAATAATTGCGCAAGCGAGTCATCATGATGCGGAAACGGGCCTCGAGTCTGGCAGTTTAACGAAAAGCAGCCCGGTGGACATTAAGCCACCAGGCTGAACAATAGAATAGGAATTCGGGCTGCCGTATGACAGCCCTTCTTTCGTTATTCGACCGTAACCGACTTCGCCAGATTGCGCGGCTGATCGACATCGGTGCCCATGATCACCGCGGTATGGTAGGCCAGCATCTGGATGGGAAGAGCGTATACGATGGGTGCGACGAATTCTGGTACGTCCGGCAGGACTATCGTCTCAAGTGTATCCAGCGTCGCGTTTCTCGCGCCCTTCTCATCCGTTACGAGGACGATACGCCCGCCGCGCGCCGCGACTTCCTGCATGTTGGAGACAGTCTTTTCGAAGATTCGGTCATGCGGAGCGATGACGATCACCGGCATCTGCTCGTCTATGAGCGCAATGGGCCCGTGTTTCAATTCGCCCGCGGCATAGCCCTCCGCGTGAATGTAGGAGATTTCCTTGAGCTTCAGTGCGCCTTCCAGCGCCAAGGGATAGTTCGTATCCCGACCGAGATACAGCACGTGACGAACGTGAGACAGCTCACGCGCGACCTTTTCGATGCCGGAGCTCAGCTTGAGCGCCTGGGAGGCATAACGGGGCGCTTCGGAAAGCTGGCGCACAAGCGCCTTCTCTTCCTCAGCAGAAATCGTCCCGCGCGCCTTCGCGGCTTTCAACGTCAAGGCAGCAAGAACGCTTAGCTGACAGGTGAAAGCCTTTGTTGAAGCAACACCGATTTCGGGCCCGGCCAGCGTCGGGAAAATGCCGTCGCTCTCGCGCGCAATGGTCGATTCACGAACGTTGACGATTGCGGTTATGGGAATGCCCTCACCACGGCAATAGCGCAAGGAAGCAAGCGTGTCGGCGGTCTCGCCCGATTGCGAGATGAAAAGCGCAGCACTGTTGTCCGGCAGTGGCATCTCGCGATACCGGAACTCGGAAGCAATATCGATGTCGACCGGCAGGCGCGCATAGCGCTCGAGCCAGTATTTTCCGATCAAACCGGCAAGATAGGCCGTTCCGCAGGCGGAGATCGCAAGGCGCTCGATCTTGGCGAAATCGAACGGCAGAGCGAAATCGGCAACCGTGCCACCGGCAAAATCGAGATAATGGGCGAGCGTGTGAGAGATCATTTCCGGCTGTTCATGGATTTCCTTCTCCATAAAATGCCGGTGATTGCCCTTGTCGACCAGAAGGCTGGTGCCGACCGACTGTTGGCGCGCGCGCTCCACCGGCTGGCCCGCCATGTCGAAAATTTCCATGCCACCCCGGCGCACCGCCACCCAGTCGCCGTCTTCCAGATAGGTGATCGCATTGGTGAAGGGCGCAAGCGCAATGGCGTCGGAGCCAAGATACATCTCGCCATCGCCATGCCCCACGGCGAGCGGCGGACCGTTGCGGGCGCCGACGATCAGATCCTCTTCGCCGCGAAACATAATCGCCAGCGCAAAAGCACCGCGCAATCGCTTCAGTGCTTCGAAGGCCGCGTCCTGTGCAGAAGCACCGTTCTTCAGTTCCCTTGCCACCAGATGCGCAACCACTTCCGTATCGGTTTGCGAAGAAAAAACGACACCATCGGCTTTCAACTCGTCGCGCAGTTCGGAGAAATTCTCGATAATGCCGTTGTGAACGACGGCGACATCCTCGGCGAAATGCGGATGCGCATTGGCTTCGTTGGGCACACCATGGGTTGCCCAGCGCGTGTGGCCGATGCCGATCGTTCCGCCGAGGGGATCGTCGCCAAGCCGCCTTTCGAGATTGACAAGCTTTCCCTCGGCACGGCGGCGGTCGAGCTTTCCTTTATCCAGCGTCGCGACACCTGCCGAATCGTATCCGCGATACTCAAGCCGTTTCAAAGCGTCGACGATAAGCGGCGCCACCGGCGCTTGTCCGACAATGCCTACAATTCCACACATATGGCTGTCTCAGCCTCCCACCAAACAGTCGAACCCCGATTTACGCGGATGTTCTAGAACGCTCAAGAAACGGATGAAAATCAACAAGTCTTTCAGTTCATATCAGGCATGTTCCACTGTCGAAGGCGCCTTAATGTCACGGTTAGCCGCGCCGCGCCTTGAGGACTGCCAGGCGCTCGCGCAAACGTTTTCCGAGGCCCTCGCGATTGGACTGGCGGGCGCGTCCGAAAGCGAGCGCATCTGCGGGCACCGATTCCGTGATGACACTGCCTGACGCCACATAAGCGCCCGCGCCGATGGTTACGGGAGCCACCAGTGACGAATTCGTTCCCACAAACGCCTCCGGCTCGATGTCGGTGAAATGTTTGGAGAAGCCGTCATAATTGCAGGTGATGGTGCCCGCGCCGAGATTGGCCTTCGCACCAATGCGCGCGTCTCCCACATAGGATAGATGCGGAATCTTGGCCCCCGGTTCGACAAGCGTCTTCTTGATTTCGACGAAATTACCGACCTTGGCACCATCCATGATTTCGGCGCCCGGACGCAGCCGCGCGAACGGGCCAATGGACGCTCCGGCGTCGACACGCGCCTCCTCAATGTGGCAGTTGGCTTTCAGCGTCACGTTCTCGCCAATCGTCACCCCCGGTCCGAAGAAGACATCGGGTTCAATAACGGTATCGCGGCCGACCGATGTATCGTGCGAAAAGTAAACCGTGTGCGGCGCGATCATGGTCACACCATCGAGCATCATGGCGTGGCGACGGCGTTCTTGCCAGATCGCCTCTGCACTCGCCAGTTCGGCACGATTGTTGATGCCGAGCGCGCTTTCGTAGTCGGCTTCGATTGCCCGGACCGTCAGTCCACGCCCGGTCGCGATCTGGACAATGTCAGTCAGGTAATATTCGCCCTTGGCGTTGTCGTTCCCAATAGAATCGAGAAGTTCAAGCGCCCGCCCCCCGGAAATGCCCATGGCGCCGCCATTGCAAAAGGTGATCTTGCGCTCCTCATCGGAGCAGTCCTTCTCCTCACGGATCGCGACCAGCGCCTCGCCGTCCTCAATCAGCCGCCCGTAGCCTGCGGGACGATCGGTCCGAAAGCCCATGACGACAATGTCGGAACCGTCGGCCAATCGCGCGCGCAGGGCCCGAAGGGCTTCGCGCGAAATGAGCGGGGTATCGCCAAAGGTCACGAGAACATCGTCATATCCACGTGCGATGGCCGGCCGCGCGGCAAGCACGGCATGTCCCGTTCCCAATCGTTGGGCCTGAACGAACGTTTCGGCACCCGGTGCAAAACTTTCCGCCGCTTTCGATACGGCTTCAGCGCCATGGCCCACGATCAGCGCCTTGTCACCGGAGCCTGCCTCGTCGAGCGCACGCGTCACATGGCCAAGCATTTCGAGCCCTGCGATCTTGTGCAGCACCTTCGGCGTGGCGCTTTTCATCCGCGTCCCCTCGCCGGCTGCGAGAATGACGGAAAGGCAGGTGCGTTCGCTCATGGGCTGAATCCGTTGTGCTTGGGACGATTCGCTTTCTCTTAGCATCCCGCCCAGGCGACACCAATGCACTGTCAGCCGAGTTTGCCCAGTGCAGGAAAAGTTTCAAGAAGCCAGAAGGCCATGGATTGCATACCGCCAGTCAGAAAGAGAATCCCAGCCAGCACCAGAAAGCCGCCCATAACCTTTTCCACCCGGCCGAGATGCATGCGGAAGCGGGCGAGGAAGCGCATGAAACTGCCGGAAAACAATGCAGCCAGGAGAAATGGAACACCAAGCCCCAGCGAATAAATGGCGAGCAGCAATGCGCCGTCCCCTACCGTATCGCGGCCGCCGGCAAGGGTGAGGATCGGGCCCAAAACGGGCCCGATGCACGGTGTCCAACCGAAAGCGAAGGCAAGCCCCATAATATAGGCACCCAGTTTGGTGGCCGGTTTGCCGCCGGCCTGGAAACGCGCCTCGCGCGACAGGAAAGGCATGCGCACAACGCCAAGGAAATTAAGCCCCATCACGATTATGACGACACCGGCGAGAATGGCGAGTTCCTGCTGCCAGGCGCGCAGCACGCCACCCACGCTGGACGCGCCGGCTCCCAACAGCACGAATACGGTCGTGAAGCCGAGCACAAATGAGAACGATGCCGCGAAAAGCGCAAACCGCGTTTTAGTGCCGGACGAAATTTCAGTTCCGCTTGCGCCTTCGCCGCGGAATTGTTCGACCGACACACCTGCCATGTAACACAGATAGGGAGGAACCAGCGGCAGGACGCATGGAGACAGAAATGACAACGCTCCGGCACCCGCGGCGCTTAAATATCCGACGTCAATCGCCATGCTTCATCTCAAACATAAAATCACGAAACCCGCGCGCTTCTCGAAGAACGTTCCCTATAAGCAGAGGTACGGGCACACGCCAATCACCTTTCCGTGGCATACCGTCGCGATTGAGCAGCCAGTCACCACTGGCAGCATACTGGTAAATACACTCACAACAGGAGATTTCGAGAAAGTCGGTGGTGAGCGCGCAGGGGCTCGAACCCTGGACCTACTGATTAAAAGTCTGCATGAAAATAAGGAAAAACAATATCTTACAGAGGGGCGCTAAAGTTTTTCCGCAAACCCGTTTCAGAGTGAGTCGCTTAATCAGGCTGCCAGCTCGTTCTCTCTACGGCCCGCAGGATCCTGTCAACCTTCTCGCCCTGGTTGGCAATGCGCTCCTCGATGCGGATCACGCGCGCGGCGATGTCCTGGCGATCGCTTTCCACGGCGGCCAGGCGCGCGCTCAGGCGCATGTCTTCCTGCTCGCGCAGCGTCTTGTTGATCTGCTGTTCGCGCTCGAGCGCCGAAAGACGGTTGTCGAACTTGAACCAGCCACCCATGACGCCGGCGAGCACGACCAGAATCGTGATGATGTTGCCAATCGACAAGCGGCTGTCGAACCACTGCCGCTTTTGCTTTTCTACCGTTTCCTGCCCCATGCCGCCGCCGCCTTTTCGATTGAGCTTTTGACAGTGTGCCCGCCCATGTAGAGGCCCATATAGATGCCGGTCAGGGTCAGAAGCGTTCCCATGTCCAGGATAAGCACCACATGCGCGGATGCGCCCATGAGCGCAAGCATGAGGTTGATCATCGGCACGATGATGGCCAGGAACAGCCAGAGCCCGGCAATCATCCACATGGTTGCCGGCCGCCAGCCCCACGTCCAGGTCGGCCCCTTGTCCATCTCGGCCAGTTGCAGCCGGTTGGCCTCGCGCTGTTGCTCCACCTGGGCGAAAATGAGATCGGGCATGACGTTGGCTTCAACGTCTAAAACGGCATCGTCCAGAGGCTCTTGAAGGCCATCCGTGCTCCTGCCGGCGGTGCGCCCCTGAACGGCGTCTATGACCTGTTCCGCCAGAGACCCGGCAAACTCCCCCGTGGGCTTGCCCAGATACTCGGTCAGCACGCGTTCCACCATCGGCGCGCCGACGCGCTTCGCGACCTCGAGCACGATCGGGATGGCGATTGCCGTGGCGCTCATTTCTTTGGGCTCCAGATCCGCCAGCAAACGAACACGATGCCGATCACCACAAGCGAGCCCAGGATCCACGCTGCCAGCCTGTCCGGGGCGTACGCCCCGCCGCCGATCCCGAAAGCGGCAAGAATGCCCGCAAGCAATCCTGCCTTCTCTGCGCCCTTGCGCGACTCAGGAGCGGGTTTCGAGGGCGTCGGCGGCTCCTGGGGTGTCGCAGGCTGCGTTTGCTCGCTGACGGGCTTCTGTGTGGATTCTCCACGATAACGCGCGCGCACCTCTTTGAGAACTTTGCGAACCGTATGGACGGAAACGGCTGCATGCTGGCCGTCATAGTGTCCCTTGCCGCGCGTCGTCGGCAGGCTCGCCCATTCGCGCGCCAGTGCATTGATCAGGCTGTCCTGGCTCATTCGGCCGACCAGGTAGCGGTCGATGCCACGGCCGCCCAGGAGAAAGCAGGCCATCCGGTCCTGCATTGCCCTGTTGAACCGTTCATCGCCGCGCAGTCCGAGTTTCTTGCGGATCTTGCGAAGCGTGGTCCGCACGATCTGGTAGCGGCCGAGCGCGGATGAATTCCATTTGTTTTTCGGGTGCGCAAGCATCGCCGTCTGCAAATGGTCGATTTCATCCAGCGTCATGGCGATCAGCTCGCGGTCGCCGCCCGTGTAAGCGCCATAAGCCAGCGTCTCGTTGTAGCCGCGCCCCTTGTCGGTGCCTTCTGTGTGGCCGATCAAATCCAGCAACGGGCGGTAGACGTAATATTGATCTGGCATGCAAGCCTCCTGTCGATCGACGGGAGGAGCTTAAGGCGGCGCAACGGGCGTCAAGTGGAATCGAGGGCACAGGTGCCGACTGACAGATGTGTCCAGCCTTTTGCGACGGGGCAGATCGGTGGTTTACGCGCAACCACGAAGACGCTATTTCGATCGCGCGCATCCAGAGGGGTTAGCCTTGAGCAAAGAACGATTGATCGGCCTGGATCTGATCCGGGGCCTGTGCGCCGTCTCGGTGATGGTCTATCACTATGCCTACTATTCCGGGCTCGGGAACTTCGCGGCCGCCGGTACTTATGCCGTCTACATTTTCTTTGTTCTCAGCGGTTTCACGCTTTTTTATGTGTATGGCGAGAAACCACTTTCATCGGAAAGCCTCAAAGACTTCTTTCTGGCGAGAGCGTTTCGCATCATGCCGCTATACACGGCGGTGGTGACATATCAGCTATTTTCCAACCCGATCACGTTCGACCGATTCAGTCAGTACCTGGTCAACGTCTCGCTGTTGTTCGGTCTCTCCAATCCGGGCACGACATCCATGACGCCAGGAGGTTGGAGCATAGGCATCGAAGCAGTGTTCTATCTGTTGTTCCCGGTTGTCCTGCTCTTTCGAAGCGTGAAGGCATTGGCGGCTCTCACCATTGCGACATTCATGCTGCATTTTATCTATGTCCATGCGATCTACTCAAACAAGGACATCGTATCTACCTGGTCGCCATACACGCAGGCGATCACGTTCCTTTGCTACTTTGTCGCCGGCGTGCTTGCCGCGCGGGTGTTTCACCTGTTGCCCAAGTTTGGCGGTTCCATCTGGCTTTCTCTGGCAACACTGCTGGCAATCGTTACACTCCCCCACCTCGCTGGATGGGATCGGGTGACGATAATTGCGGACTGGCCGTCAGCCCTGATGATCGCCTTGTCGATAGGCGTGGTGGTCCTGGGTGCCAGAGCGAGGATTACCGGAGCGGCCAGAAAAGTGGCGGTCTTCCTTGGTGATATCAGCTACTCGCTCTATCTCCTGCATCTGGTCGTGTTTTTCGAGCTCAAGCTACAATTGGGGGATGCCGACACGCTGACGCTTCTCGCCGCCAGCACGGCCGTCACTCTCGTACTTTCAAAGCTGCTATACACCTATTTCGAGACGCCGGCCCGCAGGCTTCGGCATGCAAGGTCACCTGTTCCAGCGTCACCTATGCGCCGACATCGACTGTAATCACGGATGAGGGTCCATCTCCAACCAGGTGCCCGACTTCATATCCTGTATCCGTATTGTGACTGATGTTCACATCGGCACTTGTCTTGTCGATCTTCGTGAAAGTAACTCCGGTGGCTGGAACGGCGGTATTCAGGTTCTCGATCGTAAACGCGCCAGCAATGCCGAAATGCGGGGTTTCCACCTTCGGAGAATAGTGAAGCGTGCCGATTGCAAGGGTGCTGTTTTCACGAACTGCGGCGCAGATACGCTTCTCCGTGATACCGCCCAGCCGCTCGAAATATGCCCGGCAGTTCGAAAGTTCCCTGATCGGGTCTGGTGGCAGTAGGGGCGTGGCAACGTCGCCGACTTCAGTCTTCATGCCCAAAATTTTGCATTCCCACGGATCTGCCGATGCCCCGTTGTTCACCTCGATACGAAAGAGGCTAGCGGATGAACCAATCGACTTTTCATAAAGCGTCGGCGTTGTAATGCTTGCTGAGACGTACCAGAATCCACCAGCAATCACGACGGGTTTCGGAAACCCGATGTTGTTCGCTTCACTTGGAGATCCGCCAGATCCGTAAAACACTTGCGCCTTGAGTTGCAGCACACTTGGCGGCTCGCCTATTCCCCATAGCTGTACCGTCAGCCGCTTGTCACAGAAGTTTACGAGCGCCTGCTCCCCGCGAAAATCCTGTTGCGGACCACTGAAATCAGACGGCGTGTTCGTAGTGATCTGCATTGCATAACGCGGCCGGTGTGGAAGCACCCGCGTGACTTTGATGTCATTCTCGACACGAGAGACATCAAAGTCCCCTCCGGACGCCCAGAACTTCCAGCGCTCTATCGTTAGCCTTCCGTTCTCCGTTATTCCCGGAAAACTCTCGCCACGATCCGCATGCTCGAAGCCTGCATTGTGCATCAGATTTTCGCCAGGCCTGATTTGACGGGCACTCAAGGCATTGATCATCGGATAGCCGGATATGAGCACCAGCTGGTTGGTCGCGGCTTCGAAGAATGATGACGAATGAATACTTTCTCCCACGCGAAACGTGATAATCGGGCCACGAGGCGTCTCGGCAACATAGGGCAAACCGGTCGGTCGGCTTGGAAGCTCCATCCAATTGTAGCCGCCAGTCACTTCATACACGCCACCGTTTGCAAACAGCGAGTCCGCTTCCTGGTCCCAAACGGCCATGCCGTTCTCGTCGCCTCCATCGCCGCCCCAATTCTCGCGGCGCGGGCAGATGAAGAATATCTTTCCCCATGCCGTCCAGAGGAACGGGCTATCGCCCACCGTCCTTGCACCGGCAACCGGTCCCTTGTTGCCAATGCCGCTGTCGTTCCACGCATTGCCGACCAGGCTCGTCATATCTGTCGAGGTGGCAGCCAGGAAGTTGCCTGCGCCGCGAGCATACAGAACCCACTTGGCCTCATCGTTGACCTGCGTCACCGCAATTTCGTCCGGCCCCTGTATCGACCACTCGCTTGTCGCGTCGGGCGGCGTATCCCAGTCAATCGTGACGGAAGCAACGCCACCAGCATAGTTGGCGATGCGGCGCGTTTGACCCGAACCTGTCCCGGCGGTGATTGTCAGGTTCATATTGACGAGGAGATCGTCGTTCGGCAGCCAGTTGCGGTTAATGTCGGCATCGTTGATCGTCATGCTAGATGCCGAACCGCCAATGGCAGTTCCGGAAGACGTGCCGTCAAACACCAGAGTTTCGGACCATGTGGCGCCGTTGTCCGTGGTGTAGATGGCCCAGATCTGCGGCCCCCAATAAGCATATGTGATCCAGCCATCAGTGTCGTGACCACCGGCAGACGCCGGATAGCGATACATTGGGCCGTAGGGAAAGCGGTTGGTGATCCCCATGGATACCGGCTGGGTCCAGGTGGAACCCTGGTTGTCGGAGTACATGAAATACCAGGTGCGCAACCCGCTTTCCACGACTGCAAGGATGAGACCGAAACGGCCTCCTCCCATCAATCCACCGGTCGTTCCCGATACTGCTTTGTCCGGATGCCCGTAGAGAGAACGGGCGTTGATCCATTGCCCGCCGCCGTCCTCGGATTGTTCATAGATAATCAGAACCCCGTCATGCGGCCCGTGCTGTGTGAGCAATCCGCGAATACGATGCAGCCGGTTCTCCTCCGCCGAATACCAGATCGGCCCGGATTGATTGGCCTGCCCGTCAAAGGCGGGGCTAACCATTACAGACCCGCCGGCAAACGGATGGTCCTTCTCGATTTTGGATTTGCGAATTGTCTTGGAGCCAACCTTGAATGTCAGATTGAAATACTGCGCACCGGTAGGCTCGGCCGACACCGCATAGATCTTTCCCATGCCGTTGATAGCTGCACCCGGATAGGCGGCTTCAAGCACAGCAAACTTCGCCGTGTCGTTCGTGCCCCCGTCTCCGACAGCACCAAACATGAGCGGATTCGGGTGTTTGTCCGCAACGTCATATCCAACGGTTGTTACGCCGTCATCGAGGGTGATCGTCAGGTGCCCGCTCGCTGCACCGTTCCTGGCATACTGCGTTCCGCCCAGGTCGCCCGCCGAGGCATAGCCGGCCGTTTCGATGAAATCAGGAGCCACTACCGGGCTATAGTTCGCCTCGGCGAAGGCCCAGGTGCTCTGCTTGCTCTGGACTGAAGATGCGGCCGCTACGGCTTCATCGCGTGCCGCCACGGCAGTTTCTGAGCTGGACACTGCAATGTCCCTGGCATCCTCGGCTTGCTGTGCATAGGCCTGCGCGTGTTCGATGTCCTCGACAGTGCCGCCGTCCACCATGTTTCCATCGTCGTCTGATTTCCAGAAATGGCCCTCCGGAAGCCTGGCAACGCGAACGCTATCGCTGCCATAGTCCATGCGCATGCTCTGGTCGACGTCGCGCCGCAGCTCCTCAAGCACGGTCCCCTGCTTTGAGAGCTCCTTTTCAAGCTGTTCGGTGGAAATTGCGCCGCCCTTCGTGACGGCCACCTGACGCTCATGCACGCGCACCGCGCGGACGATGAACTGCGTTTCCGAAGTGATGTTCTCGGCGAACCGCACCGTGAAATGATCGAACGGATCGTCGGATACCTTTGAAACAGTGACCGCCGCCTCGGCAAACAATGCCTGGCCGGCAGGTTTGGTCAACACCTCCACATCGGCCGTGTCGAATATCCGGAAGTCGAAGGGGCCATAATCGGCAACACCTGTTCCGACAAGTATGTCGGTTTCGCGGGTTTCTTTCGGATAGGGAAAGGGCGTGTCGGCCATCGTGTCACCTCGTGGGAAGATGGCCGATCATCGCCCGCGCGCGGGCGCGTCAATTGGCGGGCGGTGCACCGGAAAGCGCCGGCGCGCGATCGGGCGTCGATTCGCCCGGCCGCCAGAAATATTCCTGGCCGGTTGCCCGCCGCCAATATTGCTGCTGGCGCTTGAAAGCTTTTTGCGCCTCCGGATCCGCCAGCCAGGCGAGCTGATCGAAGATCGTGCGCTCTGCGGCAAGTTTCAGATACCAGATATTGCCGCCCGGCACGTTGCCTCTGGCAAAACGCACAAGCTCGCGGCCGAAATGGGTTTTCTCGCCGCTTGCCAGTTGCACCGCGTTGCCGGCTGTCAGGTTCCAAAAATCGTTTGCGCGGCCGACCAACGGCCCCGCCAGTGTGGTGGCAAAGCCACCGCCAAAGCGGTTGATGTCGGAAAACAGGAAATCGCCATAGATACCCAGGCCACCACCCTGCAGAAGCGCGGCACTCATGAAGGCGGGATCGGTCATGTCGCGCGGATCCCGGCCCGCGGCGATCTGTTTCAACTGGATCGACACCGCGCCGAGCGCCGCCGTGGTGAACAGCAGCGACCCGGCATAGGCCATGCCCGCCATACGGGTTTCCCGCTGTGCCAGAAGCCCGTGAACACGCGCGCCATGGAGCATCAACACCACGGAACCGAAGCTCTTGAACTGTCCGAACGATCGCAGCGCCTCGCCCCACAGCGTTCCGGGCTGGTTCTGGTCCACCAGCACGGTGCGCGATCGATGGCTGCCCGAGGGCACGGCATACTCGGTTTCCTGCAGGATCATTTCCAGATAGCGTTCGGCAAGCTGCGGGTTGATGCGCTCGGAGATCTCATTGGGGCGCAGCATGGCCGCCCCGTCGCGTCGATGCAGCGGGGCCTTGCGGATCAGATCCCATTCACGCGCGTTGAAGCCATAACGCTGGAACGTGTTGCGCAGGGCATCGGGCAGCTTGTCGAAGGCCACGGAGGCGCGCTTTCCCACTTCCGTCTGCACAGCCAGGCCGAAAGCGTGTTTTCCGGCCTGTGTCCAGGGCGTCAGGCCCGACCAGGTAAGAACGCGGTCGGCAATGTAGTTTGCCCATTCCGGCCCCTGCAACGTGCCCACATAGCGCGCCTGGCTCTGGAAAACGTGCTGCGCGGCGTCGAGGATCAACCCGGCTTCCACCGCCTCGCGCTTCGTTCCCGTGCCGAAGGATTTTACCAGGTCGGTCACAGCGCCCATTTGCGGCAACCCGGCATACTTGCGGGCCGCACGGGCGAAGCCGATATCGGAAAAGGCGGAAAGTGCCGCCTGGCCGAGCACGCTTGCCGTGATCAGCGAGCGCGCCGCGCCGAACACATTGGCGGCTTTCGTGCTTACGGGCGTGTTGAGCTCGCCCCGGATCGAGCCCCACACGGCATCGATGCGCCGTTCGATGCGTGCAGAACGGTCGATCGGGTCGCCATTGCCGGAGAATCTGGCCGGTTCGCCGGCGGCTTTCATTTCGGCTTCGCGGCGCACCGCCTGTTTCAGCCATTCCACTGTGCCCGAAGGGTTCGGCCCCAACACTTCCATGGCGGCAATATCGCGCGCCATCATGTTGATGTGCCCCATCATGGCAGCAAAGGGATCGCCCCCGCCGCCAAAATCGCGCTGATACTCCAGCCAGCCGTCGGCATCCTGAAAGATGAGAAAACGGTGTTCGGCCCGCTGGTTGGCAAGCGCCCCCTTGCCGAAGCGTTGCCGCGAGGGCTGGCGATCGTTCCATCCGTCCGTGGCAATGCTGTCCCAGATGTCGCCCAACAGGCCGTCCAGCTCGCGTTCGCTCACAGCCTGACCGGAAAGCGGATGGCGCATCTTCGCCACGTCGAGGCGCGGCCGGATATAGTCTTTCCAGGCCTGTTTCCCGGCCTTGCGCAGGGCGCGCGCATCGTGATGCTGCGGCAGGCCCCAGTTTTCCAGCTTGCCGATCGCGCCGCCGGCGGCGTTGAAGCGCTGTCGCAGCCATTCGTGCGTTTCCTCCCAGCTCTTGGCAAAGGCCTTGGCGGCAACATCGTCGGTATCCTGCCCAAAGGCTTCGCGGGTCACATTGTCGAGCTGGGCGCGGTTCCAGCGCGTTCTGTCGCCACCGAACGCGCCGCGCCGAAAATGAAACAATGCAGATACCATCCTGCTATGAGCCACCGCAACGATGGCCTTCTGGCGGCCGTCAACGGAGGACCAACCGACGGGCAAGTAATTCGTCTTGCCATGGTGTTCCAGGAGATCGAGGGCGGCATTCGCCACGTCCGGATGGCCTTTGACGTCACGATAGCTGCTGATCTGCGCCGCTATGCGGTTGATCGATTTGAGCGCCAGCCTGGCCTTGCGCTTCTGATGGTCGCTCTCCGCCTTAAGCAGCTCCTCGAGGGCACGTTTGGCTTCCGTGTCCGCCGTGGTCGAGGATCCGGTTTCATGGATGGCTTTCAATCGCTCGAAATCGGCTGCCAGCCGCTCTGCATCCTCCCGTCTCAGTTCGCCGCCGGCGACGGCATTTGCGAGGCATTCGTTGAATGTGGCCATGGTTACACCCTGCAGGCTTGCGCCACGCGCAAGAGATTGTCCTGGCGTTCGATACCGCCCAGGAGTTCGGCCGCCGGCACAAGGCCGTCATCGGTCGGAATGAGCATGTCGTCGGGGATCTCGGCAAAATCGCGCAGATCCGCATCGGCAGGGTCGAATTGACCTGGCGCGTCCAGCGCGTCCGGTTCCGGCACGGTGCCGCGCGCGTCGCTCGCCGCCAGCAAGTCATTGTCGCTCCATCCCGGCAACGGTTCGCCGGTACGGCCGGCGGCCTGCGGGTTGGACAGTTCCTCGTTCACAAGCACGCGCTCGAGCGCGTCGAACGGTTCTTCTCCCTCGTCGACAACGAGACGCGCCGCGCGCTCGAGGATGCCGTCATCCACCGCCGGGCCTGCCTGGCGCGCAATCGTCGCCACGGTCGATTCCAGACCGGCAAAAGCCGCGTCTTCCGCATTCTGCCGGTTTGCGCCCTGCCCGCCGCGGATCTCCGTATCGAGTTCGTTCAAAAGGTCCGCGACGGTCGAGCGCTGCACCGCCTCGGCCGGGCTCCCATAGAGATGGTCGAAATAGCCGGCCTCGGCGGCTGCCTCGCGCGCATAGTCGAGCGATTGCCCGCCTTCTTTGACCAGGCGTCCGCGAAACGGGCGCGCCACTTCGCCGGCCCCGACCGCCGCGAGCTCCCCGCGAAACTCTTCAACGCCGCCCCTGTCGATCAGAAAATCCACAAGGCTCGCCTCGGCCGTCCGGTCGCGGCCGGCCGTCGCGGCTGGCCCGGCAATGGCACGGGCCACGCGTTCAACCTGCTCCGGATCGGGCGAAAAGCCCGGCCAGGCGTCGAGGTCCGGCAGGTTGATCGCTTCATCGGCAGCCGCAATCGCCCTGTCGTGAGCGGTGGCACTTGCAGACGCTGGCCGTTGTTCATCGGCCAGGCGCACGCTCTCGGCGGCATCGAGCGCCCCCCGCGCCTCGGCCGGCAGTGCCTCGCGGATCTCGGCGAGGCTGTCGGCCGCGCGCAGCCCGTCATCGGCCAGGATGGCGCGTGCCGGTTCCGAAAGGCGTCCATCGCGCTCGCGCAGCGTGCCGGCCGCACGCTGGATATCGCGCGGCCGGACAAGACGCCGCACACCCTCCCCGGCCGCGCTCATGCCACCGCCCAGCACACCGCCGAACACGCCGGCAAACAGGACGTTGGAAATTGCCTGATCCAGCCCGCTATCGAGGCCGGCTTTCTTCCGCCAGGCCTGCACGCTCGGCTGGATCACGGCTTCGGTGCCGGCATTGATCAGCGCTTCCTTGCCGGCGATAGACAGAATGCGCCCCGCCGCCGTTCTCGCCGCGCTGGGTCCGGCCCCCAGACCGAGCGAAAGAAGCGTCACGGGATCGTAGAGCGAACCGGCCATTCCGCCGGCCAGCATCGCGCCCCAGCTCGAAACGCCGGGTCGAGACGCCATGAGTTGCCCCAGCCTTTCGTCCGCCTGGCGCGCGACGCGCGCGGCATCGTCGGCGATCGGCCGCCCCGCGCCGATTGCCTGACGCGCTTTCGGGATCTCCGCAAACCGTTCGTCGAGCGTGAACAGCTCCTGTTCGAAATCGGCCATATAGCGGTCGCGCAGGTCTTCCAGTGAATCCATATCCCGTTCGGTGCGGCCGAAGGCGTTGAACGGGTTTGGTATGGCCGGTCGCTCGATCTGAGCACGCCGCCATTCCGAGTCGGCCCTGCGCAGCGGATTGTCGATCTTCTGACCGGTTGCCGAATGGATGGCGCGAATGCGGTCCTCGAGGGCGCGGTCGAGCGCTTCATGCTGCGCATTGGCATTGTCGATGTAGAGCAGCGTGTCGCGGCCCGCGCCGGCGATGTCGGCAAGCGAGGCCACTCCACCGGCAAAGGTGGCGTGGCTCGGCCGCGCGGCTTCCTCGAGTATGATCGTCATCTCTCCAGCGCTCCAAGAAAGTCAGCCGCCCCGCGCTGTGTCGGCCGAGACGGCCGGCCGGTTTCGAGGGCTTTCAGATCGAGCAGCCAGAAATCGCCATCCTCGCCGATAACCCATTGCGGATCCCAGCCGTTCGGTTCGCCCAGGGCAACGCGATATCTGCCGTCGCCCACGGTCACGAGGCGCGCCTGGCGCAATTGCCTTGCCGTCACCGGCACGCCGTTGGCGGAGCGGATCGGCGGCAGGCGTGAAAGGTCGCCTTCTGTTATCCCGCCGATCAGCCGCTGCGGCGTCTCTGCCGCCATGCCCGGCGGCACCACGATCGGGAAATCGTTCACCTGGCCGAGCCCGCCGGTGCGCTCGCCGCCCACCGTTGCACCGCCAAGGGCACGATCCAGCGCGCGCTGCCAGGCCTGCCCGGCGGGCGCGTCCGGATCGTCGATCTTCGCAGGGTCGAATCCCATCATGTTCGCATCGCGCTCGAAAATGAGCTGCGCCGTGGAAAGCGTGGCCGATCGGGTGCGATCGAGGAACGAGAGCGCCCCTGCAAAGGTCGGTCCCGCCGCTGCCGCAAACTTGCTGGCTGTGGGCAGTTTCGCCTTGTAAATGCCCTGCGCCTTGGCGGAAAGCGCAGCCGAAACGTCCTGCGCGACGCTCATGTCGCCGGTTGCGACAGCCACGCCGGCAGCGTGGGCAAGCGGCGGCGCGTCCTCGGAGATCTCCGCAAGCACGGTCGGCGCACGCTCGCCGAACACGTCGCGCAGCGCCACCACAAAATCGGGAAAGCCTTCCGGGTTCTCCGCAAGGCTTCGCGCCAGCGCCGCGCGCTCGCCGGGCCGCAGAACCTCGAGCGGCCGGTTATACCGGCGTGCGATGCCCTCCATCTGGTTACGCCGCAGGGTCAGGCTTTCGCGCAGACCATCCGGCGAAGACGTGTCGATCGGCTCCAGGCGGGTCCGGCCGGTCGCCACCTCATAGCCCACGGCATCTTTCGCCACCATTTCCTCGAGCTCGGCAATCCGGCCTTCGCCATAGGTCACCGCCGCCAGGTCGGAGGCATCGGGATTTTTGCCGAGGCTGGCGCGCATCTCCGCCACATGGGCGCGCGCCTCCGGCAGGGTGCGGTCGCGGATCACCTCTGCCGTGTCGAGGATCTTCAATGTGGTGTCGACGATTTCCGGCCCGTCCGGCGCAGTGTTGGCGTCGAGTTGCAGTTTCGCCAGCGCATCCGGATCCGCCACAAAACCCTGTTCGACGCGTTGGGTCAGCTTCGCGCCGCGTTCGGCCAGGTCTTTCGCCGCCTGAGTTTCCGCGCGCTGTTTCTGCTCGGCCAGGTTTTCCAGCTGGCCGTCCAGTTTCGACCAGGCCTCGCCATCGATGCCGGTAAGTTTGCCCGCGCCGTAGTCCTTGCGCATGGTCTCGCGCAATACGGTCACGCCTTCGGCATCGAGGCCCGCCGCCTGGTGAAGATAGAACCCGGACGCCGTGCGCCCCTGCGAACGCCGTTTCGCCGTTCCTGCGGCATTCTGGTCAATAATGCCGTGCGAAACGGCCGCGTCGTAATGATCGTCGAGCGCCGCCTGGGTGCGCTGCAATGCGGCAACCGTTGCCGGGTTTTCCGGATCCAGCGCCGCAAGCGCCCGGTTCTGGCTTTCCTCGAGTTCGGTGGTGCGTTCGAGATAGGCAGTGCGGTTGTCCGCTTCGCGCTTCTGTTCAAGCCGCTTCTGTGCCTGCATCACATAGGTGCCGGCTCCCCGATCGAAGGCCATTTCGTAATCGGCGCGGATCTCGTCGAAGACATGATTCTGGATCTGCTCGCCCTTGAGCGCTTCAAACGCATCCGCCATCGTCGCCGGATCGTCCTTGAACCGCTCGTAAACCTGTGCCTGGGTTTGCTGCATCTCGACATCGAGCGCCTGCAAATAGGTCTTGGTCCCGGCGGCGTCATAGGCCCGGCCATAGATCGTATCGCTTCCGGTTGGCCGGAACGTTCCGCCCTTCACAACGATCTTGGGTGCCTGCACCTCCGGTGCGACGGTTTCGGGCGCAGGCCCGCCGGTCGGTGCGGCAGTCCCCTGACCGGCAAACCGCAACAGGCTGTCCTGATAGGTGGCAATGTGTCTGGGCCGATTGTGGTTGAACGCCGCCCAGGTCGGCGAAAGGGCGGACAGGATCTTGCCGTCGAGCCCGCCCGTTTGCAGATCGCCCAGCAGGTCGCGGCCCGTGTTCCTCTGATAGTCCTGTTGTGCCAGTTGCCAGGCGCGCCGGTCCTGATTGACGGGCGAAAAGTCGCCGCCGCCCATCCGGTTCCATGTGGTCTGCGTAAACTGATAGCGGCCTGCGGCGGAGCTCTTGCCGTGAGGCCCATCTTCCATGATACCGGGATGTCGCGAAAGATCGTCGAAAAGCGCGCCGCCTTTCGGCGTATAGCGCACATTGTAGCGACCACCGCTTTCACCGCCGGCAATCGCATTGAGAAAGGCACGGCCCTCCGGCGGCAGATCCTCGGCAATCGGATCGTTGGTCTTGAACGGTTGTCCCGGTGCAATGCGCGTGCTGGCGGCAGCGCCGCCCTCCACGGAAATCGAAGGGCGGTTTTCGAGAGCGTCCATCTGGCCGGCCAGACGCCCGGCAGCTTCGGCGCGGCGGTCGTTGCGCGCGCCCTGGGCGGTGCCCATGCGGAAAAACGCCTGCGCAACCTTTTCCTCGAGCTCGCCACCCGAACGCGCGACGCCTAATAGGCCCTCGGCGAGAACCGGACTGGCCTTGAACTGCCGATAGGAAACCGGCTGCCGGCGCTTGTTTGCCATGAATCACTCCTTCATCGATCGGCGACGGCAGGACGGCCTATGCCGGGCGGCGTCGCATCGGATAGCGGCCGGCCATGCGGCTGAAACCGGAAGCCGCACCGGCCAGCCCGCCAAGAACGCCGGCACGCATGGCGCGCTTGCCCATCTGGCGATAGCTGCTCGCGCGCTCCTGCAATCTGCTCAATCGGCTCATGGTCGTGCCCGCATCCGTGGTGAGGCCCAGATCGGTTTCGCGAAACACGTCCTGGCGCGCCTGGCGGGCGGAACCGAAGGAAAGATCGACGCCCGATGCCGCATAAGCGGTGTCCATCTCGCCGATCGCGTCCGCTGCCGCTGCCTTCAACGAGGTGCGCCGGTCGATGTTCTGAAGGATCTCGAGCGGCTGTTCGCGCTCGGCGTCGATCGCCGCCAGCTCCATCTGTTCCTGTTGCGCGCTTCCGGCGGCGATGGATGACACGAGACCGAGCACGGTCGCGCCGCCCTCGAGGATGGTGCCGATCGTCGACGCCGTGCTGACGGCGGAGCCTGCCGCCGTTGCCGCACCGGTTGCAGCTGCGCCGCCCCCGCCGCCGAAAAGGCCGGCAACTCCGAGAAAAAGTTCCATCTAAAGTGCCTCCTCAACCTTGTAATCGCGCACGCGCAGGCGGCCGGGTTTCGTCTGGGTGATGACAACCGTGGTGCCCACCTTCGATCCGAGAAGGCCCGAAACGCTGAATTTTCCGGTTTTCGGCGGCATGGGCTGGTCGGCAATGTCGGCCGCGTTGAGCAAGGGCACATCGCGCGGTTCCAGGCCATTCGCGCCCACCGCTACCGATGTGGTGTCGATCAGGTTAAGGTGAACCACGGGGATGCGGCCGGGCCGCTCAATGATCGAATCGTCTCGCAGAACGCGATAAAACGGCATCGATTCATAGACGGGCGGCGTCCAGAGACCCACTTTCACCGCACCTTGATAGGCATCGCCCAGGTTGATCTTGCCACCGGCGACGGTAAATGGCCCGAGCACATAGCCCTCGGCCACGGCCCAGACCTGCCGGCCCTCATGCAGGGTCAAACCGTCCACCTGCCCGGCAAGGTCGCAGGTGGATTCGACAATGGCATGCAGAAAGGCGGTGCGGTCGTGGCGCTCATGGCGCAGCACGCCATCGCGTTCGACACAAAGGCGAAGCCGGTTGCGCGCATCCACCTCGATTTCGCGCACAAGCCCGCCGTCGGGCGAGATCCATTCGCAGAGACCGAGAATCTCCTCGGATTTGATGACCTGCGCTGCGACCAGGCGGCCGTCCTTTCGCAGCGCCCATTTCTTCGAAGCGTCCGAATCTGCCGCGCTGCGCTGACGTTTGGTGCGCATCACGCCCTTGACCAGGTGGCTCGCCAACAGGCTTTCGGGCACGGCATCGTAGCTTGTCAGAAGTTCGTCGTAGGACAGCGAAAGGATCTGGTGACCGTCCAGATCGTCGTCATCGTCATTGTAGCCGATATAGTAGATCTTCTTCTCGAGCTCGATCGGCTCGGTATAGGGCACGATGCCGGTTGCCGCCGTCAATGTGAAATTGAGCGGTTCGCCCGCCTTGATGGTGCGGTTCGGTGCGAAATAGACGGACTGATCTGTGAACACGAGTAGATAAGTGCTGTCATAGACGGCCAGCACACGCTCGGCAGATTCGCCACCGCGCAGTTTGTCGAGGCGTGCGCGATTGTCGCCGGCACCTTCGATGTTCAGATCGAAGTATTCGGCCGGCCGTGACAATGACAATGCGCTGCGCTCGGCATTTATGTCGAAATACCCGAGCCGATCCTGCACCAGCGCTGCGCCGCCAAACGATCCCCGGGAAGCAGAGAAAAGCGGCTCATATTCCGTTTCGCCGATTTCGAGGTGGGCCGACAAGGCAGAGACGCGTGCGTCGCTCAATATCTGCGCATCAAGCTGATACTCATTGCCGGAAGATGCCCCACCGAACGTAATTGTAAGTTCGATATGGCCTTCTTCAAACGATTGCGTAAACACTTCGGCGCTGCACGTCACGCCGCCGTCGATCGACGGAAGATCGTTCAGGGCCGTGGCGATGTTTATGGCCACTGTCGGCCAGTCGATGCTGTTCTCGCGAACGCGGTTTCCGAGCGCATCGACCCCTACGATTGTGGGGGTATCCTCGCCATCGACGCTCAACCCCATATGGATGAAAATTGCGGTGCTGTCGCCCGGCCGTGAATAGCGGATTGTTATCGTCCACTTGTCTGCCGTTTTCGGGTACACGCCCCCGAGATCCACACGCGGTACGTTGACGATAGGCCAGCCGTCGATCAGCCATTCCGAGGCCGACCCCGCGCGGCGCACTCGGATGTTCTGGGACATGGTTCGATGAAAGATCCCGATCGTCGCGTTTTCCGCATAGAACCCAAGCTCGGGAAGCCGATCCAGGGTGATGTCCGGCAGATAGACCCCGGCAACGAATGCATCGTCCAGATAGATGTCGAGCCATTTTTCCGTCGCAGCGACGAAATAGCGATCGCCCGAATCGTGCCGCAGGCTCTCGTAACGCGGGCGGTCCTGTATGCCCGTTTCCGCCAGAACCTTGATACCGGTCGCGGTCGCGGTCGCGCTTGCTGAGAATGTCGCGCGAATGCGCACCTGAGAGACGCCGGCGATACCTGTGCCCGGCGCCACGGCAAATGTCCGCTCGATGGCCGCCGTGGAAAACGGAAGTGCCGATCCGATCCGGGTCCACTGCCCGCCGGCGAAAACCTCGCAGAATACACTATGCGTTCCGCTGCTGGCGGAGACGGCATCGATATGAACGGCAGCAACGGCCCCGCTGACATTGCCGCTCCATATCGTGGCCGTACCGGTGTGGGGCCCCGGCGTGGCCGATGTTCCGGAAAGCGCGAGGTTTTCGAGGCGCGCGCGCACCGGCCCGTTATCCACCGTTCCGCCCATGTCCTGAAAGCCGGATTGCGGAACTGGCTCCACATGCTTGAAGCGCAGGCCGCCGGAATAATACTGGCGGATATCGAGACGCCCGGCGAGCGCGCGGTCGAGCTCGCCGGCATTGGCGCTGTATCGGGGCTCGGCGGGACGTGCGACCATGGACTAGCCCCACCTGGCGCCGGTCAGCGGATCGTTTTCATAGAGCGGTGCATATTGAGGAGAGGCCGCGCGGTTCTGGGCAATCAAACGGCCGAATTTGCCACCGGCCCCGCCTTCGCTTGGCGTGCCGTAGGCCTCCTTGCGCAGAAAATCTTTCAGATCCACATCCTGCAGCAAAGGCACGGCGAGCTCGGCCGCGAGCGCCTTGCGGTAGGCGGCGCGAAATGCCGGATCCCAGTAGCGAGGATCCACCATTACCCGGCAGCGTGCCCAGATCTGTTCCTGTTCGCAATGAACTTCATTGCCTTCCAGATAAAACTCGCGCAGCACGGCATTGCGGCGCGGGTCGATCAGTATGGCAAGCGGATCGCCCACCTTGTTTCCAGGCAGGTCGAATGCAAATTTCCAGCCGCTTTCCGGCGTCTCGGCCTGCCGATTGAGCCGAAACGTCTTGCGGCAGAACGTCCAGTCGTGCAGCCCGAAGGTTTCATCGACAACACCGGGCCAGACGACATCGACGATGCCGCCGAGGCCCGTTTCTTCGTCAATCGAGAAGTTGGGCGGCTGGCCGAGATCGATCAGCGCCTGATTGACCAGGGTCGCCTTGGTGATTTCGCTTTCCATGCCGCCCAGCTCCGTTACGCGGTGTCGTCGGTGCCGGCGTTGACGGCAACCGTCACGTCGCCGGATGCCGGCACGGTCGCGACCAGCAGGGTCACGCGCTCGGGCGTGCCGGATGCATCGCAGATTGCCGTGATGGAATCGCCGACATTGAGGATCGCGCGGGCATCGTTGAAATAGCCCGCCGTCTGCGCCGCGGCGTCCGGGTCCGTGGTGACATAGTTGTAGAAATTGCACTTCTTCGAAGTGCCGTTGTCGTCGTAGCTGACCGAATGATAGCGGGACAGCTGGCGAATCTTGAAAGCCATGGTTCGGTTTCCTTGTGCTTTGCGGAAGAAGGGCCGCGTCAGGGCGCGGCCCGGCTGTTCGCGCTTACGGCGTCACCGCTTCGGTTTTCACCACCGGGCGCTCGGGCCGATCGAGCAGCTTGAAGTGCAGGCGCTTCACGCCTTCCTTCTGGATGCCGACAGCGCAACCGCCCATTCCGGCCTTGATCAGCCAGGGCGAGCCCTCATACTCGGGATGCTGGGTGAAACCCGGCGCTTCCTTGTTCCAGGGCGTTTCCGCACCCATGGCGTTGCGCGCCCAGATCCACGAATAGAGCGACGTGCCGTCCGGACCCGTGAAATATTCGTCCGGCATCGGGAAATAGTTGACGCTCTGCACCGTCTTCATCTGCTGTTTGGTGCGCTTGGAGAAAGGAATGTTCTCCGGGCCGGCATAGCGGGCGTCGGCGAACTCCTTGTAGAACAGCATCTGTTTCCACCACATCCACGGAAGCGGGCAGAACAGTGCATCGTCTTCATCCTCGCCGGCACCGGTGCCGAAGATCTCGGCAGCCGCGCCCTCGGTGTCGAGCAGATCGATAACCGTGGTGCCGTCGCCAATCGTATCGATGCCGCCGAGCCCGTGAAACGCGGTCAACGCGTCCAGCTTGATGTTGTCCCGTTTGCGCCGGATCGATTTCGTGATCAGCCGTGCGATCGCGTCGCGCTCGCTCGGTCCGGATTTGTAGATGTCCTGGGTGCGATACCAGGCCGAGGATTCGAAGTCGTCGGGCTTGACCTCGATCATGGAGAGATCGGGATTGGACCCCTGCACCAGCTGAATTGCGCCGGTCAGCTTATAGGCTTCCACCCTGCCTGCGGTCGGGAACTTGATCAGCCCGGCCTGGGTGTCGCCGCTCATCATGGTGCCGTCGAGGTAGCCGCCACCGGCCTGATACTGGATGGTGACCTTGTCCTTGATCTGCTCGCGGAACCAGTTTTCTGCCTGGAGAGACATTGTCCGTCCTTTCCTGCTG
Organism: uncultured Nitratireductor sp.; assembly: GCF_913053745.1. Taxonomy (GTDB): domain Bacteria; phylum Pseudomonadota; class Alphaproteobacteria; order Rhizobiales; family Rhizobiaceae; genus Nitratireductor. The sequence goes on along the minus strand of NZ_CAJXGF010000003.1, from coordinate 20,700 downwards.
TCTCAAATTTCCGCTTCGGGTCGATAGCCAGCAGGTCAAGCAGGTCCGGTTAAGGATAGCCGCCGCGCCGCCAGGTCGCATCCCTAGTCGGTACGGCGGCCATCATGGGCCCGCGCGCGGGCCGTCAATTGCTGCTGTATGCCTTGCGATATTTCTCGTCGAGCGCGTCATAGGCAGCCTCGTCGAATTCCGGCGTTCCGCGTTTCGCGTCGAGCGCCTTCATTTCCGCCTGCAACTGTTCGCGCGTCGCCCCGCTGCCAGGGCCGCCATGCGCGCCCGGGCCGCTCTCGTTCTGGCCGAACTGGCCGCGCATCCATTCGAGGAACTTGTGGCCATGGGCACGGTCGGCCAGCATCAATTGCGCATACTCTGCGGCCTGTTTGTCGAGGCCGCGATTCGTCACCATGAGATCGACGAAATCCAGATTCTCCTGCATGCGCTTGTCGATCGCCTTGTCCTGTTCGGCCGGTGGCAAATCCTTCGCCTCATCGGGCAACATTTCTGCACGCTCGGCCTTCGCATCCACCGGCGGTTCCAGGAGCCCGGCCTGGGAAAGCGACTGCATGCCGGTCTGCCAGAGATTGAGGAACGCCCCGCGTTCGATGCCGAATTCTTTTGCCTTCGCTGCCATGGGTTCGAACACCGGATCGTTGCCCAGCTGATCGAAATGCGGCTTCAGATCGTCCGCTAGCTCGAAATTCTTGACGCCTTCCGTAGACAGATACTCTTTCGGATCCTTGGGAATGTCCCGGTTGGCGTCCTTTTCGCGATAGCCGGCAATGGCCTTGTTGACCTTGGCAAGCGTCTCGTTGGCGTCCTGGCCTCGTAATTGCTCGGGAAAGCCATCCGGCCAGGTCGGGTTCCAGGCGGCGGCCGGTTGCTGTCCGTCTCCACCCGACCCGTTTCCGTCGCCTCCATCGCCACCGGCATTGCCGTCGCCACCATTGGCGGGCGCGGCGGCGGGTGAGCCGTTCCCGTCGCCTGCGCCCGCCCCGGCACCGTCGCCACCCTGGCCGGTGCCCTCCCCGCCGCCGCCATCGCCGCCGCCGTTGTCCGGCATGCGGGGAAGCTCATTGAGATAACGCGAAAGAAGTCTGTTCATTTTTCGGCTCCGTTCTGGTTGAGAAGTTCGCGGCCTTCCACGACCGCTTTTCGAAGCAGCTCGCCGATATTGGCGCGCGCCTCGTGTTTGGCGGCCGCCAGTGCGGCCTCCTGGAAGTCGCCGCCGACGCGCGGATAGGGCGAATCCAGCGTCAGGAGGAACAGCCAGTCGAGGAACAACCGGCCGTCTTCGGTGCGCGAGATCGCGCCGGCGAAGCGAAGCACGCGGTTGTCGGGGCGGGACTGATCCGGCATCACCGCCGGCTGCATGAGTTTTTCAAGCGCCTCCCAGCCCTCGCCGCCGGCCGTCAGCACGTCATCGAGCCCGCGCACCTGTGAGCGCGGATTGATGTTTACGGGCCCGGTCATGCCGCCTGCCTCCCGCCTTGGACCATATCAAAGCCCTTTTCCACGAGTTGCGGCGCGGCCTTCTCGGCCATCGCGGCCGCCGCCTGTTGCGCCATCTGTTCGGCTTTCTGAGCGCGCACCTGTTCGCGGGCCGCTGTGTCGGGGACGAGTCCTTTCGGGATGGACAGCGCCTCGGCGATCTTGTCGGCCGCCGGATCCATGATCAGATGCTCGTCCAGTTTCTGCGGCCCGACGAACGAGACCAGAAGCTCGATATAGTTGGCGAGATTGGCCAGCATGTCCGCATTCATCTGCGCTGTGATCGGTGACCGAACGGAGACGGAGACCATCAACTCGTTGAACGACATCATGCCGCGCAGATAGCCGAACGAATGCAGGATCTCCGCGCAGCGTGGCACGATAACCGGATGGATCGATCGCCAAAGCCGCTGGAAACCGTTGAGATGCACGCGGGCGTTCTGGCGGATGAGTGCGGCGATTTCCGAAGCGGACTTCGGTGTGCCGTTGGACGGTGGCAGGCGCGTATCGAACAGGGCTTCGCGCACCTGGTCCTGCATGCCCTCGATAACGAGACGCGAAACATCGAGCCTGCCCGATGCCGGATCCATGCGCTGCACGTCCGGACCCAGAATACCGCCGGTCGATTGCATAGGCCAGAACTGACCCGCACCGATCCGCACCGTGTCGGGATTGAATGTGCCGCCGGCGCGATATGCCCAGATGCCGAGCATCTGGATTGCGGCCGAGCGCAAGGCCATCTCCTGCGCCTTGTTCAGCGTCTTGATGGAGGGCAGCGCCAATAGCACCGGGCCACGGCCGCGCATCTCGCCTGGCACACGATAATACGGCGCGACTGCAATCGGCTTGGTACGATAGGTTTCGTGGCTGATGAAGTCTTCGCAGTCCTTGTCCAGATAGGCGGCAAACCGCCAGCGGCCATCCGGAAGGCGGAAAAAATCCTGGTAGAGCGTCAGTTCATCGTTCGGCCGCGACTTCGAGGCCTCGATAAAATTCTTGCTGAAATTGCCCTGCGGAAAGGCGTCGCGGATCTCTTCGCGCGCCGCCATGCGTTTCCACGAGATCAGGCTTTGACGGCCCCAGGCATCGCCTTTCACGGCAATTTCGTCCGCCGGCGGCGCATAGAAGATGATCGGTTGTTCCGGCGTGCCGCGCATCGGGATCAGAACGCCCGTTCCGACGCCCAGGTCGATGCACATTTCATGCGTGGCCGTATCGAACTCGCCCGCCTGCATGAACGGATAGATGAAGCTCCCGACCTTCTCGAGCTCGCGATCGAGCTTTTCCTTGCCTGCGTCGCCAATGGCCTGATGCGCGAGTGCGCCGGTCTCGAGGATGGGCGCACCGGAGAACAGCCGGTTCTGCAACTCGCCTGCCATGTTCATGGCGCTGGTCGGGCCGGTCATGTCGTAGATCTTGTCGGCAAGATCCTTGCGCGTTCCGCTGCCGCCGGGTCGGCGCTGCGGAATCACATAATCGTAGGCGTCGCGATAGAAGCGGTCCCAGGCGGAATTTTCCTCCCAAGCGCGATCGGCGCGGCGTTTTTGTGCCTGGACGGTGTTTTCTGTCATCAGGCGAGGTTCTTCTTGCGGTCGCCAGCCGGTACGGCGGCATCGGAAAACAGCCGGCGGCCGCGCGGATTGCGCCGCGAAAGCGCCGCGCGGTTCTCCGAGCGGTTCAGCTCGGCAAGCTGTCGGTCATTCGCCACCTGCTGGTCGCGCCGCGCCTGTTCGGCCTGTCGCTTCGCATCCCCGCCGCCAAAGATTTCGCTCATGCCCCGGTCCTTTCCAAAGCCAGATGGCGGGATCGGAAAACCCGCCCGGTCGAAAACCTGCGATCCTCGCCATGCGCTGGCCGCGCAGATTGCGCGGAGAGATGCGGGCAAAGACCAGGATGCGAGCTTGCACGAAGGCGGGCAGCGTCAATTGAGCCTCACGGATCAATGCGCGCATGTGCTGTCGCGCGGCCGGGCGAAAGCGGATGGCCAGTTCGGCACGGCGGTTGCGGCGTGTGTCCAGCATGGCGAGCGCCAGCGGTTCGTCGCCGGCAAGGAACGCGACCGCCTGGCCGATCCGGCACTGATGCACCATCGCGCGGCGGTAAAGACTGCTCGCCCCGCCGAAGGACATGGCCAGCGAGGGCGGAACGGGGGTTACCCGTTTCAGACGTTCCATATGTCGAAATCGGTCTTGGCCTGGACGGAGCGCATCGGCACCACATTGGTGGGGCGGCCCATCCTGGCCGCTTCATCGCGCACGGCGCGCGGGCCGCGATAGCCGTAGCAGAGATACTGCCAGGCATCGTGGATGTGGGAATAATGGTTTTTGGCGATCTCCAGGCGGTCGGTTTTGCCTTCGGTCGCCTGCTTGGTCAGATGATACTGCGACGCGAAGCCGCCAATCGTGTATTTCAGTCGCGGATCCCAGATCGAGCGCGGTGTGTTCGCGTCGATGTTCCCTTTCAGATACCATTCCACGGCCTCTTTACGCGACTGGATGTCGTTGCTCGCCGTGGGCTGGATGTTGACCTGCAAGGCCTGCGCCACCGTTTCCATGAAAGCGAGACTGCCGTGCTCCTTGTCGGCACCGTACCAGGCCGAAGGGTCGCCCCAGGCGCCGGCGCACGCCATACCGGCAAAATCGCGTAGAAGCACTTCCATCACCGCCGCGGCGAAACGCTCCGGCCCCGTCACGGTGTCCGGCAGAGACACGATTTCGCGCAGGCCGCGCAGCTGACCGTTCGGCATGAACTGCCCAATCGCGCAGGCGGGTGTGCCGCCGGCGTCGAATCCCATGTAGAATGGCAGTTCGCGCACCGGATCGAGGTTCTGGTCGGAGCGGTGGCGGAACATGTCGAACTGATCGTAGACAACCGTGCCCTGTTTCTTCGCGGCATACTTGCCATGGACGTTGCGTTGCGCGTCCGGATGTTTCGATCCGCCGAAAGCCTGTTCTTCCTCCTCATACTGGCTTCGGCTTTTGCCAATCCGGTTCTCGGCCTGCGGCGAAAGGCCGGATGGCTGATGAAAGAAGGTAAATCCCGGCCACTTTTCCGGCTCCTCGATGTGGCGCTTGTACGTCCAGTTGGCGGGATCGGGCGGGTTATAATCGCCCATGATGATGCGTGGCAGCCGGATCACATCGATCCCGCTGTCCGGGTCCTTTTCCCAGCCCAGCCGGTCGCCCTCCCATTCCATAATCTCGACGCGTGGGGGAAAACGCGCCGTGCGGCCGTAAAGCCTTCCGGGCACGCTTTCATCGACCAGATCGCACTCGTTGAGCCAGCCCATGGAGATCTCGTAGCCCTTGAAGAAGCTGTCGAGATTTTCGTTGCCGATCGCGCCGAATTCCATTTCCAGCCGGACCAGCGTTTCTTTCGGCCCCTCCGGCCACTGCCGGATCGTGTTCCATTCGAGGATATGCTTGACGGGCCGGTCCTGACCGCCCGAATACGCGCCGGGCTCCTGCGCGGTGTACGGGCCGCGTTTGGGAAAGAATTCGTGCCAGGAAGAAAGCGCGGTCTTTGCCATCTCGCGATAGGTGTCGCGCAAGGCGGCACAGCGCACATGGATGACGCCATCCTTGCAGACCGGAAAAAGGTTGCTCGAATGCCGGGCGATCTTGAACACGGTGGCAACGGTCTTGCCGCTGCCCCATGGCCCTAGGATGAGATCGATCGGCCCTTCCGATTGAATGTAGCTTGCGGCAACCGGTCCCGGCGGCGTGAACTTGAAAATATCGAAGCGCGGCTTCTCGACGGCCCTTTTCATCCCGGCTCCCTGCATCCCACGGCGCGCGCGCATCCGCACCCTGCGCCCGATTCAACGTCGCAAGGTTATTCGGCACCGGCAGGCGTCAATTCAGGGCAGGCCTGTTGAAACGGGTCGTGTGTGTGAAGCCGTAGGGCCCCTCTAGGACAGGGGGCGCGCGGTTTTGAAATTCGACAAGGCCGGTCTGCCCATGGCGCGAAGGGAGGGGGCGGGGTCGAGGCATGGAGTGGCAACTGGATGCGCCAGGCAAAAACCATGCTCGGCCAGATGACGGTCGATCAACTGATTTTCAATCAGGTGTTTCAGCGCCGCTTTTGTCAGTGTTATCAATAGCTTGGCTATCATCGTGCGGATCATTATCGACTATCCGCACGGGACCGCTATTGATTTCATTGGCTTTTTTCGCTCGCGGATCGGCCACGCTCATCACGTCCGATTGCGTGCTGATCCCGACATTCATCTCGCCGATGACCATCAACGGCCGGGCCACATCGGGCGGCAGGTCGATCTGTTGCGGCTTCTTCGCATACTTGTAGGGCATGAGCTCTGCCGCCGCCGCCCGCTGCAACCCCAGAACGGCCAGGCGTCCCTTGGCCGTATTGGCACCGAGCGCCGCCGCAAGCTGCAGCGTATCCGCCGACTGGATCATGGACAGCGTAACCGCCGGGTCGCGATGGCCCAGGCGCTCGAGATAGTCGAACACTTGCGTATTGCGCCGATTGGCGCTGCCCGGCGGCCTCCCCCGCTCCCGTCGAGGCTTGGCAACAAGTTCCGATGCTGCCGCCAGCACGTCCTCGTCGTGGATATCGAGCGAGCCGGCGAGCAGGTCGAGCTGATCGCCCTCGGCCTGGGCGCGCTCCTGGTCGACGCGGTGGAGATCGGCCGCCAGGCGGTCGGAACCGCCCGTGTGCGCGCCTTCCAATGTCCCTTTTTCGGTGTCGTCGTCGTCGCTCATAGCCATGAAACCATTATTTTATTCGGGCGCTCGGCGTCACCTGTCGGTTACCACAACCGCCGATAGGTAACCGCGTTGTAACCGGCTTTTTTCCAGCAAATACATATACCTACACGCATAGGTTACATGGTTACCAGTTACCTCACATGCGCACATGCGCGCGCGCATGCGTGATGCATGACCTATTCGGGTAACTTGTAACCGCAAAGCGCACCTATCTGTTTTTGTTGGATTTTCTCGGTTACCTGCGCGTTACACCGGGTTACCTTGGTAACCGCCCTGCCCCGCCAGGCGCACGGCACAAACCTCGCACGCCGTACCTTGCGACAAGTGCTTGCGCTCGAAATGCGCTGTTTCGGGCCGAAAATGGCGCGGCGGGAACACGCATTCTCCCAATGGGGCGGGGGTTGGGCTGTCAATTGCTGGATGGGCGCGCGGGCGTGGGAGTGGACATAATAGCCGTTTCCCTCGCCCTGGAGGCGGGACATAGGAAAGCGGCGCAGCCCTGCCGGGCTGCTGGTCATTATGATGTGACACACGGCAAATACGCCGCAGCCGCGCCAGGCGACGCAGAAACGCCACCAGCGCCGTGCACGGCTGCTCTATGAACTGTGATTAAGCGTCTGAGGCTGCAAGAATGAGGCGATAGCCACCGCCGTGACCCGCCCGGCGTTCTATCCGCCAACCAAGTGGCTCAAGATGATGTCGCTCGCGACGAATTGTAACGCGCACAACGGCATCGGCTGTATCCGGTCCGCCATTCGGATCATCTTTCCAGATGTATTCCGCCAGTTCATACGACGTGAGCTGGTGTCCTGGCCGCCAGGCCAATCTTCGCACAGCATCGCGAAAGACCTGCGAGGTGGTTTCCAGCCGACCGACGATCTCCTCGCGCGGGACCGCGCCTGGCGGCATCATACCGCCGCAACAGGGGCAACGGCCGCTCACCGCCCCTCCTTGTCGACATAGGCCGCGAACGCCGACATATCGATCAGAAGGCAGTGCTTCGTGGAGCCGTTGATCTTGAGCTTCTGCTTGTTGCCCTCGTTGCGCAACACAACGTTGTTGGGCGCTTGCTTCAAGGCCCCGAACCAGCCCCCGCGCTGCCATTCCGTATCCGCGAACAGCTTTTGCAGCACCGGCCCGTCATTGGGCACTGCCAGGCAGAAACCATCACCGGGGTCGCCCTTGTTGCGGATGCTAAGATTGACCAGCTGCAGGCGCTCTTTCGCGAACTCGAGCGCGAGGTTGTCGCGCTCCACCTGGTCGATCACGCCGCCCACCGTGGGCTTCACGCCGTCGCGCCAGGCCTCAATCGTCGAATCGAGCAACCGGTTGACGCATTTGTGCCAATTGTCCAGCCGTTCGCCGCGCTCGAGCGCCGTGGCGGCCGCGATGATCTCGCCCAGCTTTGTCTGGTCTGTCACCGGCAGGCCGATATCCTCGAGCTCGGCCGGGCCGACCAGCAGCTCGGCGGCCGCCAGGAGCGTGCCATAGGTATCGATCGCCCGGCTGTCGAGCCCCTGCTTTTGCAGCGTGTCCCACCAGTCCTGCAGGAGCCGGCCGGAAAACTCCGTCCATCCGTCCATGATCTGGCGCAGGAGCATGCGGCCGTCCGTCTCGATCGCCACGCTCATCTTGCGCCCCACGCCGTCCGCCATGTCCAGGCGAGAAAGATTGAGGATCGCCATGCGGCTTTTGTCCGCCTCGGTCATGGGCGGCGGGTTGATGGCGGAAAACAGAAACGAATTGTGCATGCGGAAGGTTGTGCCCTCGTGGTCGGCACCGCCACGGGCGATGTCGCCGCCGGTATAGGCAACGCGCGCCAGCTCGATCACGCTCTGCGCCTTCGTGGATCCCGGCTTGTTCTCCAGCTCGTCGACCAGGATCGGCAGGGCATCGTGCTTGACGCGCTGATAGATGCCGGCGGCCGTGGTGTCGACGGCCGCGAACACCGCGCCCTCGAGCACGTTGCGCAGGAGCTCATGCAAGGTCGACTTGCCGACGCCGGCGCCACCGCCGGTAAAGACGATCGGCCGCGCCTTCAAAGCGCCGCCCATGATCGCGGTTGCAATCCAGCCCAGGCAAAGCACCGGGTCGAGATAGGGCCGTTCCCATTTCCAGCTGCGCAGATCCTCGAGGATCCGCAAGGCCGGGCTTTCATCCTGTTTTATCGGCGCGTCCCAGGGCTCGATCGTCGTCGGCTGCCGGGTGTAGAGAAAGCCTTCATGCTCGCCCGGCCGGGCGCGCTCGAGCGTCGAGCCGTTGACGCTCCACATCCAGTTTCCGGAGTGCCACACGAAACGGCCGGTCTTGTCCTGCCAGCCGCCACGGCCGCGATGCTGGGTCTGGGGATCGAAATCCGGCCGCTTGGCGGCGGCGTTGATCAGGCAGGCGGCCACCTTGTCGCGCTCGAGGCGCACAACGCGCAGCTCCTCCTGCACGGTGCCATCCTCGCCAACGGTCTTTTTCTTGCCGAAGGCCGGCCAGGCCCAGAACAGATAATTCACGTCCGGCGCGAACAGGTCGAGAAGCGTGGGCATGTCCCATTTCTCGACCGCCCGCATGTGGCCGGTCGCCGTGCGGACCCAGACCGTGCCGCCGGCGTCTCGGCCGATCACATGCACCGGGCAGTCGGGCGGCAACGCATCGTGCGGTGCGCCCGGCCACTGGCCGGCGCGAAGACCGTTGCGCGGCTCGTTCGGGTCCGGGGAGTCAATCGGCTTTTCGTCCTCGAGTTGACGCCTGGCGGTCTCGAAGATGGCGCGGATAGCGCGGGTGCCGGTCTGTGTCGTCTTTTTCGCCATTGCCGCCCTGGCCTGCTGTCATGAAAAAAGCCGGCCGCACGAGGGAGGAGGGTTCGCGCGGCCGGCAGGTGGATGAACCGCCGGACCTATTCCTGGTCGTTGCGGGGTTTTTCCCCTTTCGGGGTTTCTCGCCGGCGCAGGGCCGCCCGGCCATACTCGGAAAGCGGGCTGTCATCCTCGGGCGTCATCGCCAGCCGGTCGCGATCGACCAGGAGCTGCCGCTTTTCTTCCGCGCGCGCTTCGGCGTCCGCCTGGGCCTTTTCGGCGGCGGTGACCTGATCGAGCGTGCGCAGGGTGAAGGCGAAGACCGCCCAGGCCGCTGCCATGCGCCGATTGGGTGCAGGCAGGTTCGGCAAACCGCGCCGCCGCATATGAATGCAGACGGCTTCCGGTGTGGAATCGGGCCAGCGACGAAAGAATGACGCCGCTTCCTGCATCGCGCTTAAATCAGCGTCACGCCAGATCGAAAGGGTTTCGGGATCTATAAGATCCTCAACCGGTGTTTCGCCCCGAAAAACCGCCCCGGAAGCCCAGAATGCGGCTTTCGCATTGGTGTCCATCTGGACTGCTTCCGCTTCATTTTGCTGTTCTAGCTGCTTTTCCGCTTCGTCGGATTCCCGGGCATCGGCTTGCCCTTCTGCAGCCGTATTTCCTCGAGGAGCTTCATTGTCCGGATGTGCATTCTCTTGTCCGGATTGGTCAGTTCCCTGGGCATCGGCAGATACATCGCCCTGTAGATTTCCTGCCGCATCGCTTCCAGATCCTTCATCAGCTTGATCTGCGGTTCCGGTATCGGCAGAAACTCCACTGTCAGCTTGCCCATCGCTCAAGGCTTCCGTTTCCGTTGCTCCCTGGCTTTCAGCATCCGCGCTATCTGGCGCAGGCGCAGGCGCGCCTGGCTCTTGCCCGGCAGCCGGGGCATCGGTCTGCTTTTCGGGATCCACGGCCGTGGCGGCCTCGAGCGCAGACGCGGCCTCTCCGGCGCTTCCATCCTGGGTGGTGGTTGCAGTGTCCGTTTCCACGCGATCATCAGAAGCGGGCTTTGCACTGCTGTTCCTCCGTTTTGCCATGTCACTCTCTCCTATGATGTTGGGTGTGGGCGGCGGGCTGAACCCCTACGCTCGAACCGTCCCTAGAAGGTGCTGGGGGCCTCGCGAGCCGTACCAGACCGCCCTCTCGGGTATTCAGAATGGAATGTCGGAAAGCGGCGGGCTGGCCCTTTCGTCGATCAGGGCCTGTTGCAGCGCCTCGACCGTGACCTGCAGCCGCCGCGTCTCCCGGCATTTTGAATGAAACGCATCCCGATACCGGTCAGCCTCTATCCGCGCGTCGGTCAGTTTTCCGCGCAACGAGCTGATAGTATCCGTCGGCTTCGCCGGAGCGCTCGCCACTGGCTTTGCCTTGGCCTTGGAGGCCTTCCTGGGCGTCGGTTTCTTCATCACACACCCTCCCCGGCAAGCAGTCGCTCGCGCAGCGCATAGCCCTCGAGCGGCCAGATCTGGCGCACCGCATCCTCGAAGGCGAATTTCTCGCCAAGTTCCCGGTCGAAATTGTTCGGGTCCGCCGGCGCGGATTTCCCGATCACGATGAAACCGTTCTGCATCTTCACCAGGCAGATCGTCATCGTCGGTTCCAGGCTCGGCCGCACATAGTCGACCTCCTGGATCTTGGCGCTGATGTCCTCGAGCGAAACCCGGTGCGGCGTCTTCTGCACCCGCGCGGATTGCGCATCGGTCACTTGCAGGCTTTCCATGCCCATGCTCATTCTCCTTCGTCGTCATCGGCGAGGTCATTGAAATCGTCGCCCACGTGGCTCGCCATCACGTTGAGCGGCTTGCCCGCCGCCTCGAGCGCTTCCAGCGCGGCGTCGAGCTGCTTTTGTGCCTGGGCATTGCCGGTGTTGTTGTCGCGCGCGACAAACACCTCGGAGATGCAGGGAAGATGCACCGGGGCATGGCGCATGCCGGAAAGAGAACCGGCCGCCCAGACGCGCGCCTCCGGCACGGCGATCGCCAGCGGCCCGACGCTCTCGATCCCCTCGCCGATGATCAGCGGGTGCGGCTCCTCGCAATCCCAGAAAGGTGCCCATGCCGGCCCCATGGCGACCTCGATCACCGCTCCCTGCGCCTCTCCAAACATAAGCTTGGCCGGCTGCACCGGCGCTTTCGCCGCCTCGACCGGATCCAGAAACGTCACATGGCAGGCGGAGATCTCGCCATTCCATTGCCGCATGGCCGAATGCACGGCCGGAAAGCTCGGTCCCGGCACGGTTTTCATGCGCCGGCCATCCGGTTCGGTGCGATAGGTCGCGCCCCGCCACCATTCGGTCGCGGCGGAGAAACAGAAATTTTCTTCATTCAGCGCCGGCACCTGGTGAAGCGGCATGTGCCGCGCCGCGAAATAGGCCACCGCATGGCGGTAGGCGGCACCGGCCGGGCCGGCCTGGAGGGGAATGGAGGAAAAGAGCTCGCGCGCACGCCGGCGCTTTTTCAGGCGGTCCTGCGCCGCCTTCTGTTCACGCTTCTTCGCCTGCGCCTCGGCCGCAAAGCGCATGGCCCGGCGCTCCTCCCGGCTCATGGAGCGCAAACCGAGGAAATCGCGCGCCCAGGCCAGCGCGCCTTTCGTGTCCGTGCCGTTGAGATAGCCGACCAGGCCGATGATGTCGCCGGCATAGCCGTCGCGGCCGTTGCGCCAGTCCTGCCAGGCTCCCGGCTCGCCGCCATGCACGCGCACTTTCAGCGCCGGCAGCTTGCGATCGTCGCCGGCAACGCGCGGATTGCAAGATTCCCACTGGCCTGCGATCAGCCGGCCATGCGGCAAAAGCCGCTCGCACACGTCCAGCACCCGCAGATTGAGTGCCGCGCGGATCTCTTTCAGGTCACCGTGCATCACAAAAACCCCGCCTGGATCTCCTGGCGAGTCGGCGCCGGCCGCATCACGCCGCCCTCGGCCGCAAGCTGGCGCGCCTTGTGCTTGTCGGGAATGTCCATGCACCCGCCGAAGCGCAGCCAGTCGTCGGGTCGCGTCAGCGTGTTTCGGGACGGCGGGATCCAGACAAACCGCGTGTCGTCCACGATCGGCTTGCCAAACTCTTTCAGCCAGACCACCCAGCAATAGGCGGTCGCGGTCTTGCCATTCACCACCCAGCGGGCGCGATGCATGGGCACGCGCTCGGCATATTGGGCGATCATCGCCGGCGGATAGATGGAAAACAGATCGTCATAGCGGCCCTGCCCTTCGCAAAAGGCCGTGCGCACAAGCATGGCAACGCCGCGATAGGCGAGCTGTAGCGCTTTCAGGATGAAATCCCGGCCGATGGCGAAAGGCGGGTTGGTGATGATCCATTCCGCCGGCTTCCAGCGAAAGTCCTGATGCAGAAAATCGGCCACCTGGCCGAACCCGTAGGGAAAGATGTCGCTCGCATGCACCTGGGCGAAATAGTCTGCCAGGGCGAGTGCCATGTGCCCCTCGCCGCAGGCCGGATCCCAGGCGGGATTGTGAAACAGGTGCGGATCGGGAAAGACGCGCGGCAGCACGTGCTCGCAGAAAGCACGTGTCGCCCATGGCGGTGTCGGGAAAAAATCCAGACTGTCCGCCGGCTCATGCCGGCGCGCCATCACGGCCGTGGAAGCGAGGCGGATCATGATGTTTGCTCCGCAAGGCGGCTTTCATCGATTGCTAGAAAGGTTATCCACCAGTACCCGTCTTCCATTGGGGAGACGATGCCGCTTTCCTTGTGCGATGGATCAAAAATGATATGGCCATCGCGGCAGACGACAGTGTGACCGGTCCCATTCCGGCTGGTGCCGCCCAGCAGGAACAACGCGCCGGGGTTGACCGCGTGCATTGTTTCGAGAATTTCTTTCAGCTCGAGCTCACCCGGATAGAGGACGTGCACCTCGCGCAATGCACCATAGCCGTGCAGCCACTCGTTGATTTCGGCCTGTGTCTCCTCCGAGGAGCGGTTGGGTCCGAAGCGATAGAAATGTGGAACCGATACAGGCGGCAACCCCAGCACCGCAGCAATCGCCGTTCGATGGCAGTCGCCCCACGTGCCTTTCTCGGGATCGTGTTCAACGAGCATCTTTTTCACGCCGTCCCCCCTGCCGGCGAATTAGCCAGCCCTTCGATCACGCGCCTGTTTCCGGCCTCCAAGTTGCGCTGAACGATCGTCATGATCTCGTCCGGCGTATATTTGCGCTGATCCTGATAGGCGATGATCATGCCCAGCACCTGCGCGTTGAGCGCCAGGAGCTCGATGTCCGGCAGGTCGCCGGCTTCATCCTTGAGGAACTGGCAAAGCTTGTCGGTCAGGGCTTTGTGGCGGGCATCGGTCGGTCTGGATTTGATTTTCATGCCGCATCCCCCTCCGGCTTGGCACGGGGAACAAGCACGAAACGCTTGCCTTTCAAGGCTCTGATGGCCGCCAGTTCGTCGAGGAACGATCGCGCCGAAATCTCGTAGCTCCGGCGCAATTCTTCCAATTGCATCAATAACAGCTTTTCCCGGTCGCTCGGTGGCTCATCGATTGGCTGAAGCACATATTCGTCGCCATCTGGCAGAGGCTTGATGGTGGGTGGCGTTTCCGTCATGCCACCCTCCCCGCCGCGTTCATCGCGATCTGGCTCACGCCTTCCGAGAGGTCGCGCCGCCACCAGCTGCGCCAGCGTGCATCGCGCGTGCGTTCGTCGGCAAAAGCGCGGCTCACCGCGCTGCGGATGCGCCGAATGGCCTCCTGCTGGCGCTGGCGATTGAGAATTTCCGTGGCTCTGGGGCTCTCCATTACCAGTCTCCTGTGATCGAACGGGTGAGATCGTCGAGCAGCCGGTCGAAGCTGCGTTCGTTGCGCCGGTCCTCGATCGCCTTGCAGGCCGTGTGGACCGCCTGGCGCGTTACGCCGGCGGCCTCCGCCGCTTTCGCCTGGTTCCAGCCGGCAGCGGCGTTGAGCAGGTAGAGCGCGATGCGCCGCACCTCGGCCGCCGCCATCCATTCCGGGTTGTGCGTCGCGCGGCGTGATGGATCCTGACCATGGATCGACGCCGCATCACGCCCCAGGGCATTCGCCACCAGGGCGATAGCCAGCTGATAGGAGATCGAAAGCCCTTCATCGTCGTTATGGGCGGCCGTTCGCCGCTTGCCGGCGTTCAAGGTGGCGGCTTTCAGGCGCGCCAGCGTGCTGGGGCGTGGTGTGCAAACACCGGAAACAAGCCGGTGATAGTGGCCGCGCGTCAGGTTTGCGGCACGGTCCATATGGTCTTTGGTCAGGTTCAGATCTTTGCGCCGTCTCTCGATCGCGCGGATTTCCAGACGGGCGGCAGTGGCCTGATCGTCCTTCATGCCGCATCCCTCGCCTGCGCCCGCTTTTCCTTCACAAAGGCGCTCACACGCTCAACGGTGAGCTCGTCCTTGCCGGGCCTGATGATGATCAGGAGTGACGGAACCTTCCGGCTGTCGTCATAGTCCGCGTCGGAAATCTCCGCACCGCGCCAGCCCTGACTGTGCATTTCATGCCGCAACGCTTCCACCATCGAGGCTGCAAGCGCCGCCATGTCGGCAAACTCCGGTCTCAGATCGTCGGCGATGGCGATCATGGCAACACCGCCAGAATGCAGGCCGCGCACCAGGTCACCGCCATGGCGCAAAGCAGAATGCTTTCGCAAAAATACCGCGCCGCGGCGCTGGAAAGTCCGGCCTGCCGCATCTGCCGGCCGCGTTTGAGCGAAGCCAGCGCAACGGCGGACACGGCATAGATGCCGAAGACGTTTATCAGGAGCACCGGAAGGATCATGCCGCCCGCTCCTTCTCATGGATCAGGGCATCGAGGGCGGTGGCAAGTTTTTGCAGCGTCCGCACCTGCCCACCGACAGCGCCTTTTTTGGCGCGGCTGTAGGTTGTGGGATGCACATCGGCACGGGCACACAATGCCTTTTGCGTGATGCCGGCCGCGATGCGATCTTGATCTATGGTGCTGAAATCCATCTGCGCGAATCACTTGCTATTGCGATAAGCAATCTGATATGCAGTTTTGCATATATTGCAAGGTGCGTTCGTGTGCAGGTGTTAGCAGTTCCACACAATACGTTGCGACCTATGTCGCAGCAAAAAGATACAAAGGCGTGGATTCAGGCTGTCGCACAGCATCTGAACCTGTCCCTGTCAGAACTCGCAAAGAGCTCCGAGCTCGCCCCCTCCACGGTCACACGTTACATATATGACCGCTCGGGCAAACTTGGCATCTCGAAGCGCACATTGGATGCAATATCCGCGTTTTCCGGCGTTCCCTTTCCAACCATGCCGGGCCAACGTGCCGTTGGCGGTTTTGGCGCGCCGGATATGGTGCCTTTCAGCGTCGAGGAGCAACTAGACTATCCCGGCTGGGTTACAGACGCGGTGAAACTCGCCATCGATGACCGCAACGGCGTCGAGCCATGGCTAATCAAAAGCCGCGCCCTCGATATGCTGGGGTATCTGCCGGGCGACGTTCTCCTGATCGACCAGAACAGGCGGCCGAAAGCCTCCGATATTGTCTGTGCACAGGTTACCGACCTGGCGACGGGATCCACGCAAACTGTCATTCGCCGCTACGAGCCGCCGTTCATTGTCGCACATAGCGCCAAGATGGGGCCGCAAAGGCCGGAGCTGGTGGACGACGAACGCGTGACGATCGTCGGGGTCGAAAGCGGGCTGTTCAGAGCCACCCACTAGCACTTTACAAATGCCGCCGCATTTTCGGGGCGGATGGCGATAGCGTCTCTCTTGTCAAAATGCCGCGTCATTTTCCTGACGCGGCATTTTACATTTGCCGCCGCATTTCCAAGGGGGCGGCAATTGACTTTTGACGCTGCATTTTACCCGACATAGCAATTGACATTTGCCGCTGCATTTCTGCCGATTATGCAAAAACACCTGCGCACCCTGCGACAACATAATAAGCACTATCGCCTACAACCTGCACATTGATATTGACGAATATGCAGTTTTGCATATTCTTGATCCGAATCGAGCACAGGAGGTTCGGCATGTCTTTATCGAGCGAAAGCGCAAGCATTGAAGAGGTCGCCGCCGCGATCGGCCGCACGCCCACATGGCTGCGGCGCAAGTGGCTGCAGCTTCACAACGAGCATGGTTTCCCCCGCAAGCATCCCACCGGCTGGACCTGGCCGCGCGATGCCGTGCGCGCCTGGCTCCGGTCGGGCGGCCTGCTGGCCGAGGAAGCCGCAACGGCAAACGACAACGCGCCGGCACGCGATCCCATGGCGTCCTACAAGGAAGCCCTGGCCGGCCGCTATGGAGGCTCGGCATGATGATGTCTCTCGACAATGACAGGCCGGCCCGCGCCATGGTGCGGCCGGATGATCTGACACCCGGTCAGCGCAAGGCGCTCGCCACCGTACGCGATTTCAAGCTCACCCGTGTCAAGGGTGGCTGGCGCGGCGCGGGCTCGCCCAAGGTCACCCTGCCCACCGCCAGCTATCTGGGCTTCAAGCGCCTGGTCATGCGCGCCAACTATCGCGGCCGGCCGCGCCTGGTAATCACCCAGGAAGGCCGGAACCTGCTCGACATTGCAGAAAGCAGGGGGCGGGCATGAAGCCGGAAACCGGAGAGAACACCGCCAGCATCAATCGCCGGCGCGACTTTGCCGAGTGGCCCACGGTGCTGGCTGCCCTTCGCGAAGGTGCAAGCATCGTGCGACCGCCAAGGCTGGACCGTTATTTCATCGATCGCGGCCAGGGACCGGGCGGCGGCTCATTGTCCGCAACCTATGTCCGCAAGCTGGAAGCGGAAGGCGTCCTCGAGCTCATCGGCGTGCACCGCTACGCCCTGCCAGCGCAATGGCAATTCAAAGAGAAGGAGTTCGCGTCATGACCGAAGTCGTGAATGGAGAGGGAGCCGACAAGCGGTTGATGAAATTCCTAGTGAGAGAGATGGGCGGCCACTCCGTCGTTATCGTGCGGGATGGAAAACGCATGATTGGCTGGTGTTCCGGCAAGAGCCTTCAATCGATTGCTATGAGTGATCTCCGCGCAGCCGCCATCGTCCCCGCCCTCACCGACGAGGCGGTGGAGCGGGCTAAGGCCGCTTATTGGAACGAGGTGCATTACCGCGGTGCGTTTAGTGACAAGCCTATCCGCGCCGCCCTCCTCGCCGCCTTCCCCAGCAAGGGAGGCGAATAATGCCCTGGCTTGATTTCCTCCCCATGCTCGCCCTGGGCGCGGCTGCGGCCTTCCTGCTCGGCTGCGGCGTGCTCATCCTCGATCGCTTCCAGGCGCGCCGTTTCCCCAAACCGCGAGGGCCGTTCGATGTGGAATGAACGCCAATGCCGCATCTGCGGATGCTCCGACGACTACGCCTGTTATTGCCCGGACCATGGCCCTTGCTCATGGGTCGAGGCGGATCTGTGTTCATCCTGCGCCAACATGCCGCCTGCGGAATACACCTTCCAGCGGCGTCACACCCACCTGATCGAGTGCGGCTTCCTGTTCGGCATCGGCTTCATGATCGCCCTAGCCGCGGGCTGGCTCGGCTATGCGGGGATCCGCATTTTCCTATAGGCGCACGGTCCGCCCAAACACCGTGCGCCTTTGCCGGGCGGTCACGCCCCCTGACCGCCCGGCCCTTCCGGATTTCGAATAGCGCGCCGCCCACACCACCCTCCCCTCAAGGCGCGCTATGGCCGGGCGGCACCGTTCAGCCTGCCGCCCGGCCTTTGACTTTCATCTGCCGGCGATTCATCGTCGGCGCATTGCATCGAAGGAGCCGAACCGATGCCCAAAAAATCACCGCATCCGCATGTGGCCTGGCGAGACGGCCGGCCGCGCTTCCAGCCCGCCCAGGATCTCCGCGAAAAGGGATTGAAGGGAACGGATCTGCGCTGGCCGGATCCCGCGCCGGCCGGCTGGCGCCCGGATGATCTGCAGCCCGGCGACAGGAACGAGGGCGCATGGTTCACAAGGGGCGAGGCCGTCGACTGGTCGGCCGCCTTCCGCCAACGTCAGGCAGAAGCGCAGAAGGGCGAACAGAAGCGCCCGAAGGGCCGCCCCCCGAAAAAGGGCGGCACGCGCTTCTACACCGTCGCCAGGCTGTTCGACGACTGGCAGCGCTCGCCGAAATTCGTCAACGATCCACCGATCGGCTACAGCCCGAACACGAGGCGCGACTATCGCCAGAAACTGAACGTGATCGAGAGCGATCACCAGCTTGTCTGGAATGCGCCCGTTGCCGCGCTCGAGCAGCCCACCATCCGCTCCATGTTCGAGGAGATATGGGAAGCGCGCGGCCTGGCCACGGCAAACGGCGTTGTGCGGGTTCTCTCCTCGGCCATCTCCTGGGCGATGCTGCGCGGCAAGGTCCGCATGCCGGTCAACCCGGCGCTCAAGATCAAGATGGAGGTTCCGGCCCCGCGTGTGCGCTTCGCCACGCGCCGGGAAATCGACGCCCTTGTGGCAACGGCCGACGCGATCGGCCGGCCCGAGCTCGGCGACATGGTTATCCTCGCCGTGTGGACCGGCCAGCGCCAGGCAGACCGCCGCGCCCTGATCGACAAGGGGCTGCTCAACAACCGCCGTGTGTTTCGCCAGGCGAAGACGGGCGCGGTTGTCGCCATCCACCAGGTACGCGAGTTGGAAAAGCGCATGACGCTCGCGGAAGCGCGCCGCAAGGCTGCCCGTGCGCAGGCCCTGCTGGCCGCAAGAAGCGACGAGGAGCGCGCCCGCGCAGAGCTCACCTTCTCCCATGTCATTCTCGACGAACGCCGCTGGGTGCCGATCAAGAAATACCACTACACGCACCTGTTCGCGGATCTGCGCGAGCAGGCGGTTGCCGGCGTGCGCGATGAGACCGGAAGGCAGATCGTCGAGCCCTGCCCGTCCCTGGCGGATTTCTGGGATCTGGACCTGCGCGACACGGCCGTCACCTGGATGGCGCTTGCCGGCGCGACGATCCCGGAGATCTGCGCCGTCACCGGCCACACGCTGGAAAGCGCGACGCGGATCCTCAAGCACTATCTTGCCCGCCATCCGGAGATGGCCGACAGTGCCATGCGCAAGATGGTGGAATGGTATGACGGCGGCGGCGAAACGGAGATCGGATTATAGCCCTAGCGGCCCCGCCGCGAAAAATAGTCTTCTTCGAGATAGGTGTCCCGATCTGGGCCCGTCGTAAAACTGGCCAGAGCGAACAGGATCGCTCCGGCCAGAATCCCCATACCGGGCAACGTCAGCCCGTATTCGCGAATGTTCTGGCCCACTGTCCTCTCCGGGTCGCGTAGCCAGAAATAGACGGCCGCGGTTCCGGCGGCCCAGAAGATCAAAAGCCCGACAATCTGCCCCATGATTCCCTCCAGCAGGTGTGAGGGAGACTAGTGAACGCCGTGACTATCTGTCGAGCGAAGAAAGCGGCGGCGGCTAACATACATATTCAAAGATCAGATATGCATCTGGCCTTGTTTCCATGGGTTTCACAAAGGCCAGCGTTCACATTCGCAATGCCGTTGAAACATTGTTGACCAACCAGCGCTCATCGGGAGAGGGTTTTACCATCCTAGGGAGGGCTTATACATGCACGAAGATTTACAACTTGTGGAACAGCGCCTTACAGACTTGGAGGGGCTCGTTACAGCCATGCTTTTTGTGGGCGAGCATGCAGACGACGAGGAACTGGCAAACATGCGCGCCTGCACCGTCTCATTGCTTCACCTGATGTCGGACGCGATTTCGGCCGCCGGCCGCGATGTCGCCCGTGCCGAAGCCGCCCGGCGTAGCCTGACAGGCGCAAAGCACGTGGGCGCAGAATCGCCGTGCGGATAATTCTTTTCCGCACGGTTCCGCAAATTATCCGCACGAACCCCGTTTGTTCCGGTTTCGATTTGCTGTAAATTATTGAATTTATTGTGGTTTTGGTGGTGAGCGCGCAGGGGCTCGAACCCTGGACCTACTGATTAAAAGTCAGTTGCTCTACCAACTGAGCTACGCGCTCCCATCAGGCTCTGGCGAACCCGGGAAATTGCGGCGGAACATAGAGAGGCGCTTATCCTCGGTCAACTGGAAAAAAGCGTCTTTCTCCCGACTTTTTTCGCGCCCCTCATATGCCGTATCTGCAGAGCTTCAGGTGGCGCTGAGCGTACGGCGTACCGCGTCGCGCCAGCCTTTCAGCTTCTGCGCGCGCTCGACCTCCGCCATTTTCGGCCGGAACTGCCGGTCGAGCTTCCAGGCATCGGAAAACGCCTCGGCGTCGGGCCAAACACCCGCCCGCGAACCTGCGAGCCAAGCCGCACCCAGCGCGGTGGTTTCCAATTGAGTGGGCCGATCCACAGGGGCGTCGAGCATGTCGGCAATGCATTGGAGCATCCAATCGCTTGCGACCATCCCCCCATCGACGCGCAACACCGTGTCATTCGCGCCGTCTTTCCAGTCCTTGCGCATCGCGTCGAGAAGATCGCGCGTCTGGTATGCGACCGATTCGAGCGTGGCCCGAGCAAACTCCGCCGGGCCCGAATTGCGCGTCAAACCGTAGATCGCTCCACGTGCTTCCGCATCCCAATAAGGCGCACCGAGCCCGACAAAGGCAGGAACGAGATAAAGATGCTGCATCGGATCGGCCTTGGCGGCCAGAGCGCCGGAATCGGCAGCCTTGCCGATCACCTTCAACCCATCGCGCAGCCATTGCACGGCTGCGCCGGCCAC
>NZ_CAJXGF010000002.1 GCF_913053745.1 uncultured Nitratireductor sp. | reverse complement strand
GCTTTTCCGGATTCTCCCAGATGCAACGCCTTTTTCGCGATTCCTATGCGCAAAACTGGCCGGACTACGCCACACGCCTGGAAAAACTACGCGAGAGCGGTGCAGGCAGCCCGTCAGCCCTGCTGGCGGAGTTTATCGAAGCGGGACGGCTGTCGCTCGAAAACCTCGCCAAGACGATCGACCCGGAGGTCCTGGACGCGGCCATCAGGACGCTTTCGGACGCCAACATGGTGCATATTGTCGGACTGCGCCGCGCGTTCTCCGTCGCCGCCTATTTCGCCTATGCATTCGAAAAGATGAATGTGCCGACGATGATCCACGACCATGTCGGTCGGCTGGACAACCGCCACGCCATCCGCAAGGGCGATGCCGTCATCGCCATCACTTTCGCGCCTTACACACCCGAAACCATCGAACTGGCCGAGGCCGCGCGCGCCACCGGTGCCGAGGTCGTGGCAATCACCGACGCGATCGCCAGCCCGCTCCGGCCCATCACCCCACTCATGCTGACCGTATCCGAAGCCGATTTCGGCGACTTCCGCTCGCTTTCCGCAACGCTCTCACTCGCAGTCGCGCTGGTGGTTGCGGTGGGCGCGAACACACGGCAAAAATAGAATTTCAATATTGATTTTGAGATAAAAATAGAACATATCTTCCATTATCGAATGTGACGGAAGGCCGAACTCGGCGCACCGTCGCCCCTGCCGTCCAACGGGAGCGTGACACAGCAGGAACGCACGGAGGAGACAGCGATGAAGTCCCTCGACCTCATCACCATCGGCCGGTCCTCGGTCGATCTTTACGGCGCGCAAGTCGGCGGGCGGCTGGAGGACATGGGTTCCTTCAACAAGTATATCGGCGGCTCGCCCACCAACATCGCCGCCGGTACGGCGCGGCTCGGCCTGAAATCGGCACTGATCACACGTGTCGGCGACGAGCATATGGGGCGTTTCATACGCGAAGAGCTGCAACGCGAGGGCGTGGACACGCGCGGCGTCGTCACCGATCCGGAACGCCTGACGGCGCTGGTGCTGCTCGGCATCCGCGACCAGGAGCAGTTTCCGCTGATCTTCTATCGCGAGAACTGCGCCGATATGGCGCTCGACGAGGACGATATCGACGCGGGTTTCATCGGCGAGGCGCGTTGCGTTTGCGCCACCGGCACCCATCTCTCCCATCCGCGCACCGAAGCCGCCGTTCTGAAGGCGCTGCGGCTGGCCCGCGATCATGGTGCGCTGACCGCGCTCGACATCGACTACCGACCGAACCTTTGGGGACTTGCCGGACATGGCGCCGGCGAAAGCCGTTTTATCGAATCCGAGCGTGTCACCGCCAAGCTTCAATCCACACTGCCGCTGTTCGATCTGATCGTCGGCACGGAAGAAGAGTTCCATATCGCCGGCGGGTCCACCGATACGCTCAAGGCCCTGAAAACCGTACGTACGCTCACGGATGCCGTCCTTGTGTGCAAACGCGGCCCGATGGGCGCGTCCGCCTTCACCGGCGCGATACCCGATTCGCTCGACGAGGGCGAGGCGGGCGAGGGGTTTCCCATTGAGGTGTTCAACGTTCTTGGCGCGGGCGACGGCTTCATGTCCGGCCTGCTGAAAGGCTGGCTTTCGGGCGAGAACTGGCCCACGGCGCTGAAATACGCAAATGCCTGTGGCGCCTTCGCCGTTTCACGCCATGGCTGCACACCGGCCTATCCCTCGTTCGACGAACTGAATTACTTTTTTCGCACTGGCGTCCGCGAGAAAGCGTTGCGCAAGGATGCCGCACTCGAACAGGTGCACTGGGCGACGACACGACATGGCGACTGGCCGGAAATGCGTGTTTTCGCTTTCGATCACCGCATGCAGCTCGAGGCCATGGCCGATGAGGCGGGCGTTTCCCACGAGCGCATTGGCGATTTCAAGACATTGTGCCTGGAAGCGGCCAAAACCGTGGCCGGCGGCCGCCACGGATACGGCATTCTGTGCGACGGTCGGCTTGGACGCGAGGCGCTTTACCGCGCATCGGGCTCGGGCCTGTGGATCGGCCGCCCGGTCGAGTGGCCGGGCTCGCGCCCGCTCACATTGGAACCGTCTATCGGACCCGACTATGGCGGGCTCGGCGAATGGCCGCTGGAAAATGTCGTCAAGGTTCTGTGTTTCTATCACCCGGACGACGCGGCTCCGATGAAAGCGGAGCAGGAAGCGACCGTTCAACGCCTTTTTGCCGCCAGCCGCCGCAACCGGCTTGAAATGCTGCTCGAGATCATCCCATCCAAAGTCGCGGCCTGCGACGACACCACCGCAGCCACGGTGATCGAACGCTTTTACGAGATCGGCGTCTATCCCGACTGGTGGAAGCTGGAACCGATGACGTCGCGCGCTGCCTGGAAGAATGCCTGCGACGCGATCGAGCGCAACGATCCGCACACGCGCGGTGTCGTGGTCCTGGGGCTCGACGCTCCGGCGAAGGAATTGGAAGACAGCTTCGCGGTTGCAGCCTCCTTCGATATGGTCAAGGGTTTCGCCGTTGGACGGACCATCTTCGCCGAAGCGGCGCGGCGCTGGCTTTCCGGTGCGATCGACGACCGGGTGGCCATAGCCGAAATGACGGAAAACTATGCAAATCTCTGCGCCGTCTGGGACCGGGCGCGGGCGCGAAAGGGAGAGGCGGCATGAGCACCATCCGGCTGACGGCGGCACAGGCGGCCATCCGCTATATCGCCGCCCAGAGAAACGAGGAGGGTGCCCCCTTCATCGCCGGCATGTGGGCGATCTTCGGGCATGGCAATGTCGCCGGCATCGGCGAGGCACTCCATGCCGAACGCGACAGCCTCCCCACATTTCGCGGCCACAATGAGCAGTCCATGGCCCATGCGGCCATCGCCTATGCCAAGCAACTTGGCCGCCGCCGCGCCATGGCCGTGACCTCATCCATCGGCCCCGGCGCAACCAATATGGTGACGGCGGCCGCCCTTGCGCATGTAAACCGTTTGCCCGTGCTTTTGATGCCCGGCGATGTGTTCGCCAATCGTGGCCCCGATCCGGTCTTGCAGCAGGTCGAGAATTTTACCGACGGCACGGTAAGCGCCAACGATTGTTTCCGTCCCGTCTCTCGCTATTTCGACCGTATCGCCCGGCCCGAACAGCTTCTCACAGCACTGCCGCGCGCCTTCCGCGTCATGACGGATCCGGCCGATTGCGGCCCCGTCACACTCGCTTTCTGCCAGGACGTGCAGGCGGAGGCTTACGACTGGCCGGAGCATTTTTTCGCCGAAAAGATCTGGCGCCGTCGCAGGCCTCGACCCGACGAGAACGAGTTGGCAGCCGCCATCGAAACCATCCGTGCGGCGAGCCGCCCAGTGATCGTCGCCGGCGGCGGCGTTCATTACGCCGATGCATGCGAGACACTGAAGGCATTTGCCGAAAAGCACGCCATCCCCGTGGTCGAGACACAGGCTGGCAAGTCGGCTCTTCCCTGGGATCACCCGCTTAATCTCGGTCCCGTGGGCGTCACCGGATCGGCCAGCGCCAATGCGGTTTGCGAAGACGCGGATCTGGTGTTCGGCGTTGGAACGCGGTTCCAGGATTTCACCACCGGTTCCTGGGCACTGTTCAAGAACAGGAACCGCCGCATTCTGGCACTGAACGTTCAACCCTACGATGGAACCAAGCACGACGCGCAGGCGCTTGTCGCCGATGCCGATATCGGCCTGAAGCTCCTGTCCGAGAAGCTCGGCGGCTGGAAGGTGGAAGCGCCCGACCCGACGCTGAAAGAGGACTGGTTCCAGGCCGCGGATGCCGTGACGGCCGCACCGAGCGCCGAGGACAACGCCCTTCCCACCGACATGCAGGTAATCGGTGCCGTGCAGCGCGCGGCACGCGAGGATACGGTGGTCATGTGCGCGGCCGGCACCATGCCGGGCGAGTTGCACAAGCTCTGGAAAGCCGGACGGCCAGGATCCTATCACATGGAATACGGCTATTCCTGCATGGGCTACGAAATCGCCGGAGGTCTCGGCATCAAGATGGCCGAGCCGGACCGGGACGTCGTCGTGATGCTGGGCGACGGCTCTTACATGATGATGAATTCCGAGCTCGCCACTGCCGTTTCGATGGGAGCGAAAATCACCGTCGTCATAACCGACAATCGCGGCTTCGGTTGCATCAATCGGCTGCAGATGGGCACGGGCGGCGCCGAGTTCAACAATCTGCTGGACCACACGCATCATGTGAACCCGTCGCATATCGACTTTGTGGCGCACGCCGCTTCCATGGGGGCCGAGGCGCGCAAAGCGGGTTCCATAGCGGAGCTTGAAACCGCGCTCGCCGAGGCGCGCGCGGCCAGGGGGCCGTTCGTTGTGGTGATCGACACTGATCCTTACCCCTCCACGGAGGCCGGCGGATACTGGTGGGATGTGGCGGTGCCCGAGGTTTCGGAGCGCCGAGAGGTCAACGCCGCGCGCACCGCCTATGAATCCGCTTTGAAAGAAAGAACCTGAATGATCCGCTTCGGCACAAATCCCATCGCCTGGTCGAACGACGACGACCAGACCATCGGCGCGCACATTCCACTGGAGCAGTGCCTTTCCGAAGCGGCGGCCATCGGCTTCGATGGCATCGAGAAGGGGCACAAGATGCCCTCGGACGGAGCGTCGCTTAAAGCGACACTCTCCGAACACGGCCTCGTCTTCGTTTCCGGCTGGCATTCCCTCAACCTGCTCGTCAACGACGTCGAGGCCGAGAAGAAGGCGATCCAGCCGCATCTCGACATGCTGAAGGCGAATGGCTGCGAGGTTTGCATCGTCTGTGAAACCTCCAATGCCGTGCATGGCGACGACACGGTTTCGCTTGCCGACCGCCCCCGCCTGGCGGATGAACGCTGGCCTGCGTTCTGCGCCGGCGTGGAAGCGATTGCCGACCATTGCGCATCTCAAGGCATCGCGCTGGTCTATCATTACCACATGGGGACCATCGTTGAAGATCGCGAGGAGATCGGCCGCCTCATGAACGGCACGGGACCGGCAACGCGTCTGCTGCTCGATACCGGCCATGCCTGGTTCGGCGGCTCCGATCCGGTGGAACTCGCCGAGACCTACGGCGACCGCGTTTCCCATTTTCACGCCAAGAATGTCCGCCCCGCCATTCGCAGTCAGGTGGAAGCAGAGCGGCTCTCCTTTCTTGAGGGCGTGCGGCGCGGCGTGTTCACGGTTCCGGGCGACCCCGAAGGCGGCCTCGCCTTCGAACCCGTGCTGACGACGCTGGCGCGAAAGGGCTATGACGGATGGCTGGTGATCGAGGCCGAGCAGGATCCGCTCAAGGCCGATCCCGTCGACTATCAATCCATGGGGCTGAAGGCGCTGCGGCGGGCGGCGCGTACCGCCGGCCTCGTCCGGGGCGGCCCGGCATGAAATTTCTCGACGCCGGCCACCCGTTCTTCCGGCCGCTCTGGCGGCGGGTGGCCGTTGTGACCGTCTGTCTTGGCTGGGGGCTGTTCGAATTCGCCTCCGGCGCGCCCTTCTGGGGCATCCTGTTCACCGCCGCCGGCGTTTACGCCGCTTGGTCGCTGCTTTACGCGTTCACGCCCGGCGATGCTGAAAACGAATGAGGTAAACGCCATGTCCGATCTTCTGGTAAGACCCGCCGGCGATACCGGCAAGGTGCATGACATCACACCACAATCGGCGGGCTGGAGCTATGTGGGATTCGGCCTCTACCGCCTGAAAACCGGCGAGATGGTCTCGGAGGCGACCGGCGCGCGCGAAGCGATCCTCGTTCTCGTCGAGGGCAGAGCGGAAATCTCCGGCGCGGGCAGGGATTTCGGCGAGATCGGCGAACGCATGAACGTGTTCGAGCGCCTGCCGCCGCACGCGGTCTACATTCCCGACGGCAGCGACTGGCAGGCCAGGGCAACGACCGATTGCACGCTCGCCGTCTGCACCGCGCCAGGCAAGGGCGGTCACGAGGCGCAGGTGATCGGCCCGGCCGGCATCGGTCTTGAGGAGCGCGGTAAGGGTGCGAACACACGCTTCATCCACAACATTGCCATGGAAGGGCGCGACGTCGCCGACAGTCTGCTCGTTACCGAGGTCTACACCCCGCAAGGCAACTGGTCGTCCTATCCGCCGCATCGGCACGACGAAGACGATTTTCCGAACATGACCTATCTGGAGGAAACCTATTATCACCGGCTCGATCCCGCCGACGGCTTCGGTATCCAGCGCGTCTACACCGACGACCTCCAGCTGAACGAGACCATGGCGGTCTCCGACGGTGACGTCGTCCTTGTGCCGAAGGGCCATCACCCCTGTGGTGCGCCGTACGGCTTCGAGATGTATTATCTCAACGTCATGGCCGGTCCCTTGCGCAAATGGCGTTTCGTGCCCGCTCCCGATCACGACTGGATATTCCAGCGCGATACGAAGTGAGAAGGCCGGGCCGGGCGCGAGGGGTCAGGGTTCGCTCTGGTGGTGCCGACTGACGGCCCCGGCCTGGCCGCGCAGCGCCTTGACCAACCGCACCGACCGACGCAACGCCGTCAACGCCGTGCCGAACGCCACGATCCACAACGCCACCGTCAACACATCGCCCCGACCATTCCACAACGGTTCGAACAGCGAGAGCGCCGCGGCGGCGGTGATCGCAGCCATTCGATGCGGTTTTGCCATGGGGCCGGAAAAGTCTGCCAACGCGCCACACGCCCGGCCGAGTTCGCGCACATAGGCTGTGAGAACGGCAAACCCTGCGGCCGCCCAGCCAAGCGCAGGCAGCCCCACTCCGTACCCCACGCCGACGAGAATCGCGATGTCGGCGACTCGGTCGGGAAACTCGTTCCAGAAGGCACCGTCGGGTGTGCCCTTGCCCGCCTCGACGGCCACCATGCCATCGAGCAGGTTGCACAGGAGACGGCACTGAACGAACAAGCCGCCGAGAGCGAGAAACACAAGCCGCGCCGCGCCGTCCGCCGCGCCGGCCTGCCAGAAGGCAAGGCCGGCAAATGCCGCAAAGCCCATGCTTGCCATCGATATCTGGTTCGGCGTAACGCCGGTCGCGGCAAGCCAACGCGTCAGGGTATGGGCCCAGCCGGTATTGCGGCTGGCCAGCGGGCGTCGATTTTCGGTCTCGCTCACGGTCGGACGCTCCATAAAGAGTAGGTGTAAAGGGCCGCATAAGAGGTGGCGACGGTCAATGGCAGGGTGACGGTCGCCAGAATTTCCGGTGTGCCGGCGGCCGCATGGATCGCAGTCAGCAGCGTCGCGGAAACGAGGCAGGCGATGAGCGGCGGCAGAACAAGCGCCCCCAACCCCGAGAAGCGTGCCGTCAGCCATTCCACCATGCGCTTCAGAAACAATGTGATGCAGGCGGACAGAAGTCCCTGGATCGCACCCGCCAGAAGCGGGCGCGGCATCGGATGGCTGCGATTGGCGAACACCGCCCAGGAACCCATGACAAGAAAGGCGAACGCCATGTGAACGGCGCTCTTTTTCGCCATGCGGGCGAGCATCGCTTTCATGTGAGCGACCACCAGTAGCGGACCAGATGGAAGAAGATGGGCGCCGAGAAAATCACCGAATCCAGCCGGTCGATGAAGCCGCCATGGCCGGCGATCAGATGTCCCCAGTCCTTCACCCCGCGATCGCGCTTGATGGCCGACATGACGAGCCCGCCGAAAAATCCCATGAGCACGATGACGAAGGACAGAAGGCCGGCCTGAACCGGCGTAAACGGCGTCATCCAGAAGAGACCGGCCCCCACCAGCGTGGCGCTGAGCGCACCGCCGATGAAACCCTCCACCGTCTTGGACGGCGAAAGCTTCGGCGCGATCGGGGTGCGTCCGAGGAGCTTGCCCCAGACATATTGCAGCACGTCGCTCGACTGCACGACAACGACGAGGAATGCGATCAACAGCAGGTTGCGGCCCTCATAGCCGGGAATTTGCAGCGTCAGAAGCGCCGGCACATGAGAAACGCAGAAAACGCAGATCATCAGTGCCCACTGCACTTCCGCGACCCGGACGAGGAACCGGTCCGTGTCGCCCCGCAGTGCCGACACGATGGGCATCAAGAGAAACGCATAGACCGGCACCAGGATTGAATAGAGTCCGTACCAGTCGATGTAGACAAGATAATACTGGAGCGGCAGAACGATGAAGAAGGCGGACGCGAGCGCCCAATGATCGCCGCGCCGCGTGTCCGTCAGGGTCACGAATTCGCGCAAGGCGGCGAAAGAAGCGAATCCGAAAAGAAGGATCGCGCCCATGCGGCCAAACAGCAACGCGACCCCCATCAGGATGATCATCACCCACCAGGCGTTCACCCGATCATTGAGGTTCTCGACAACGGTATTGGTCCCGTCGGGCGAAAGCCTCCGCTGGAGAAGATGCCCCACAAGCGAAGCGGCAACGAGCACGGCAGCAAGTCCGGCAAGCAGTTTCAGAAGATCGATCTGATGCCCGGTCATCACGCGTTGCCTTCTTCAGCCTTGGGTAGGGACAAGAGCGCATCGCGCGCCCGCGCCAAGAAGGCGTCTTTGGTCTCGTCGGCCTCAAGGCGCAGCGGAGCGCCGAAGGTGACCGTGCAGATCAGCGGCACCGGCACGATCTCGCCCTTGGGCATGACCCGATTCAGATTGTCGATCCAGACCGGCACGAGATCGACTGCCGGGCGTGCCGTGGCGAGATGGAATATCCCGCTCTTGAAAGGCAAAAGAGGGGCCTCCGTCTCGTTGCGCGTGCCCTCGGGAAATACGATGAGCGAGGCGCCGCCGTCCAGCGCATCCGCCATCTGCTCGATCGGATCGTCGATGCGCGTATCGCGGTTGCGATCAATAAGCACCGCGTTGAACACATCGCGCCCGATGAAGCGGCGGATCGGGGATTTCAGCCAATAGTCGGCGCCGGCCACGGGCCGGGTTTGCCGGCGCATGCGCGCAGGCAGAACCGTCCACAATAAAATGAAGTCGCCGTGGCTCACATGATTGGCGAAATAGATACGTTGCCTCGGAATCGGCTCGATGCCTTCCCAGACGGCCCGCACGGCCGTGATAAAGCGTGCGAACAGCGTTATCGCACCCGCCGCCACCCGCGCCATGATTGCCATCGTGCCCTCAAGCCTAGAAAAACGATTCGATCCCGGATGTTCTATAGGAGGCTCGCTCACAAGGCCAACCGGAGCGGGATATGAACGCGGCATGAAATTTCTATAACGCAGAAGGTATAGACAATGCGTTCTACAGATGCTGTCATCCAACCGTAACACAAGCCGATCAATAGAGACCGGTCCTAAACCGGCGATCGACGCTACAGGGAGATATGACATGAAAACTCGCTCAATGCTTTCCGCGGCCACAGCTCTGACCGTGGCCCTTCCGGCAATGGTCGGCATGGCACAGGCGCAAACCCAGGTCCAATTCTGGCATGCCTTCACCGGCCGGCTCGGCGAACTGCTGGAAAAGCAGGTTTCGGATTTCAATGCCAGCCAGGACGAGTATGAAGTCGTCGCCACGCTTAAGGGCAATTATTCCGAAGCCCTGAACGCCGGCATCGCCGCCTTCCGCGCCGGCGAGCAGCCGCATATCCTTCAGGTTTTCGAGGTCGGCACCGCAACGATGATGGCAGCCGAGGGCGCTATCAAGCCCGTTTACGAGGTGATGGCGGAAGCCGAGGCCGAATTCGATCCGAACGCCTATCTGGCGCCGGTGGCCGGTTATTACACCAACACCGATGGCGAGATGCTGTCGTTGCCCTACAATTCGTCGACGCCGGTTCTCTATATTAACAAGAACGCGCTGGAGGAGGCCGGTCTCGATCCCGAAACGAAGCCTGCCACTTGGCCGGAGGTTGAGGAAATTCTCGTCAAGCTCAAGGAAGCCGGCTCTGAATGCCCGCTCACCACGGCGTGGCAATCCTGGATTCATCTCGAGAATCTGAGCGCCTATCACAATGTGCCTTTCGCCACCGAGGCCAATGGCTTTGCCGGCACCAACACCGAGCTTGCTTTCAATGGCGAGCTACAGGTCAAGCACATCGACAAGATGGGCGCATGGGCAAAGGATGGCCTCTTCAGCTATTCGGGCCGCCGCAATGAGGGCGGCGCGCGCTTCCGCTCCGGCGAATGCGCAATGTTCACCGAATCGTCCGCCGGTTACGCCGGTGTGAAGGCCGAGGCCGACTTCCCCTTCACCGTGACGAATCTGCCTTACTGGGCGGATGCGGAAGGCGCGCCCTACAACACGATCATCGGCGGCGCTTCGCTGTGGGTGATGTCGGGGCATGAGGCGGAAGAATATGCCGGCGTTGCTGCGTTCCTGAACTACCTCTCCAGCGCTGAAGTGCAGGCCCAGTGGCATCAGGACACCGGCTATCTCCCGATCACCACCGCCGCCTACGAGCTGACCAAGGAGCAGGGCTTCTACGAGGAGAATCCGGGCACCGACATCGCCATCCTTCAGATGACCGGCAAGGCGCCGACAGACAATTCCAAGGGCATCCGTCTCGGCAATTTCGACCAGGTCCGTGCGATCATCGATGAGGAACTGGAAGCCGTGTGGCAGGGCCAGAAAGACGCCAAGGCGGCACTCGACGAGGCCGCGAGCCGTGGCAACGAATTGCTGCGCCGCTTCGAGCAGTCGACGCGTTAGTTGCATGAACTCCGCGGGGCCGGCCTAACGATGCCGGCTCCGCATCAATCGGTCGGCCCATGGAAAAACGCGTCACTTTCGACAATCGGTTGCTGCCCTATCTGCTGCTTACGCCACAGCTTGCAGTAACCATCGTCTTTTTCTTCTGGCCCGCCGGCCAGGCTCTTTACCAGTCGCTGCTCTTGCCCGATCCGTTCGGTCTGGGTGCGCGCTTCGTCTGGTTTTCCAATTTCGAGTATCTCTTCAACGACCGGTATTACCTCCAGTCGTTTTTCACGACAGCGATCTTCACCTTCTTCGTAACGCTCGTCTCGATGTCGGTGGCCCTGCTCTTCGCCGTGATGGCCGATCAGGTCATCAAGGGGGCGGGGGCCTACAAGACGCTGCTGATCTGGCCCTACGCTGTGGCTCCGGCGGTTGCCGGCGTCATGTGGCTCTTCATGTTCCAGCCCTCCATCGGCGTGATCGCCTTCTACATGAAGGCTGTCGGCATCGACTGGAACCCGGTCCTCGACGGCGGCCAGGCAATGACGCTCGTCATTCTCGCCGCCGCCTGGAAACAGATCAGCTACAATTTCCTCTTCTTCCTCGCCGGTCTCCAGGCGATCCCGAAGAGCCTGATCGAAGCCGCGGCTATCGACGGCGCGGGCAAATGGCATCGCTTCCGCACCATCGTTTTCCCGCTTCTATCGCCGACCACGTTCTTCCTGCTGGTGGTCAACATCGTCTATGCCTTCTTCGAGACCTTCGGCATCATTCACACCATGACGGCCGGCGGCCCCGGCCAGTCGACGACCATTCTCGTCTACAAGGTCTATTCGGACGGTTTCGTCGGGCAGGATCTCGGTTCATCCGCCGCCCAGTCCGTCGTGCTCATGGTTGTCGTGGGCATCCTGACCGTCATCCAGTTCCGCTATATCGAGCGGCGCGTGCATTACTGAGGGGCGGATCATGGTTGAAAAACAGGGTATCGGAACCGTTCTCATGCATGCAGTGCTGATCATTGGCATCGGCATCGTCTGCTTCCCGATCTATCTCACCTTTGTCGGCTCGACACTGACGCATTTCGAGATCATCCGCCCGCCAATGCCGCTGGTGCCGGGGCCGCACTTCATCGACAACTATACCGAGGCCCTGACCTCGGGCATCACAGCCCCGGTGGGGCGCATGCTGTTCAATTCCTTCGTCATGGCAATGGGCATCGCCGTCGGCAAAATCGCCATCTCGATCCTGTCGGCCTATGCCATCGTGTATTTCCGCTTCCCCTTTCGCATGTTCGCCTTCTGGGCGATCTTCATGACGCTGATGCTGCCGGTGGAAGTGCGCATCGTGCCGACCTATGAAGTGGTCGCTTCTCTCGGCATGCTGAATTCCTACACCGGCCTGATCCTGCCGCTGATCGCCTCCGCCACCGCCACTTTCCTGTTCCGCCAGTTCTTCATGACCGTGCCGGACGAATTGGTGGAGGCTGCGCGCGTGGACGGGGCGGGGCCGCTGCGCTTCTTCAAGGACATCCTGCTGCCGCTGTCGGTGACCAACATCGCGGCGTTGTTCGTGATCCTGTTCATTTACGGATGGAATCAATTTCTGTGGCCATTGCTCATCACCACCAGGCCGGAGATGAACACCATCGTGATGGGCCTGAAGCAGATGATGCCGACTGCCGACGATTACGGCAATTGGCCCGTGACGATGGCCGCCGCGACGCTGGCCGTTCTGCCGCCGGTGGCGGTGGTAATCTTCATGCAGCGCCTCTTCGTCAAGGGCCTCGTCGAGACAGAAAAATAGAAGGACCGAAATCGGCATGGCCACGATTTCCATACGCGACATCCGCAAATCCTACGGCAAGACCGAGGTCATCCACGGCGTCAGTCTAGACGTGGCCGACGGCGAATTCATCGTCATCGTCGGCCCCTCGGGCTGCGGCAAGTCCACGCTTCTAAGGATGGTGGCGGGGCTCGAGCGCATCTCCGGCGGCACGATCGATATCGGTGGCCGGGTGGTCAACGATCTGGAACCGCGCGAACGCGACATCGCCATGGTGTTCCAGAACTATGCGCTCTATCCGCATATGAGCGTGTTCGACAACATGGCCTATGGTCTGAAAATCGCCGGAAAGAGCAAGGACGAGATTCGCCAGCGCGTCGACCAGGCGGCCGCCATGCTGCAACTCGAGCCTTTTCTCGACCGCAAGCCGCGCGCACTTTCGGGCGGTCAGCGCCAGCGCGTCGCAATGGGCCGTGCGCTGGTGCGCAATCCGTCGGTGTTCCTGTTCGACGAGCCGCTGTCCAACCTCGACGCGAAGCTGCGCGTGCAGATGCGCCTCGAGATCAAGCAGATGCAGCGTTCGGTGGGCACCACCGCGCTTTACGTAACCCACGACCAGGTGGAGGCGATGACACTGGCCGACCGGCTGGTGGTGATGAACGCCGGCATTGCCGAGCAGATCGATACGCCGATGGCCGTCTATGAGCGTCCGGCAACGCGTTTTGTCGCCGGCTTTATCGGCTCGCCGGCAATGAACATTCTGAAGGGAAGCGTTTCGGGCTCGGACTTCGCGCTGGAAGGCGGCGGCAAGCTGGCGCTCGGCGTGGAGCCCGTGGAAACGGGACGGCCGCTTCTCTTCGGTGTGCGTCCGGAGCATTTGCAGGTCGCAACCGCCGAAAACGCAGCGCTGAGCCTGTCGGTCACGGCGGTGGAAACGCTCGGCGCCGACACGCTCGCCCACGGCACGCTTTCCGGCGCCAACGGCGCCGGCGGCGAGTTGATCGCCCGATTGCCCGGTAGCGCACAGATCGCACCCGGCGATACATTGCCGCTCACCATCCAGGACGGTATGACCCATCTTTTCGATGCGGAGACCGGCCAGCGCGTTTGAGCGTTCATCCGCCCAGCGGGTGAGGCATATAGCCGACGAAGCCCGTGATCTTCCAGCGTCCGTCGATCTTGGCGCAAAAATAGAGCGTTTGCCAGTTGAGCCGGTCGACGGTTCCGTCGGCCTTGGCGACACTCCCGTTGAACTTCTTGTGCAGGACCGCGCGGTCGCCATCGATGTCGATGTCGCGCATATTGGTCACGCGGAACATCGCATCGCGCAGCGGCTCGGCAAACTCGGTCGCCGCGGTCTCCTTGCCCTGGCGCAGCCACTCGTCGCGATAGGTTTTCACGTCGGGAAACTGCAGCCGCCAGGAATCCGCATCGTTGAGGAAATGCGCATGCATGCCGAAGAAGCGGTCCTCGGCGAAATCCCCTTCCACCATCGACCAGTCGCGCGAGAGAAACGCATCGATGTCGCGCCGCACCAGCATCTCCCATAGATAGTGACGGTCGGCATCGCCTTCGGGAAAGGGGTTCTTGTCGTAGGTCATAAGCTCCTCCGTCTTGATGCTTGGTCGTCAGGTCAGGCGGCCGCGCGCGGCGACCGGAACGGTTTCGGTCACCGTGCCGCCATCGGCCAGGTGCACCGCATCGAAGAGGTTCGAAACCGGGCAGACATGGTTCGGAACGATGCGCACTTTCTCGCCGATCCCGGGCTTTTTCGTCGAGCCCGACAGATCGACGATGCCGTGCTCCTCGCTGAGCGTGGCGATCACCGCATCGGGATATTCGACGATGTGCCCATGGCCTGGTACGGGCGCTATGTCGGCGGCTAGCGTCTTGGACCCGGCGTCGATGACGGCGCGGTTTTCCGTCGGACGGCTTACCACGGTCGCAAGCACGGTGAATGCGCAATCCTCAAGCGCGCCATGGCCGAACGCCACCTGCGTCCGGTCCGAATAGATATAGGTGCCGGGCCTGTGTTCCGTCGCGCATTTCACCGCGGCCGCCCCGTAGAAATCGGGCGATCCGCCATTGGATACAGTGTTGACCCCAAGTCCGCTTTCTTTCAGCGCCGCGATCGCCCCGTGCAGCCATTGACTTACCGCTTCCAACCTGCCGCGTGGCGGATAGGTCATCAGCCCCTCGAAGCGCAACCCCGGCGCCGCCTCGATCTTCTGGGCCAATGCCACGACTTCATCCGCCGTCTGTACGCCGCAGCGCCCCATGCCCGTGTCGCATTCGACAAGCACGGGCAGGGGGTTTTCGGGATCCGTGAAACGGTCGGCATAACCTGCCACCGTCACCGCACTGTCGGCGGTCACCGACAATCTGATGCGCCGATGCAGCGCCGAAAGCCGCTCGAGTTTGCCACTGCCCAAAATATTGTAAGGGATAAAGATGTCGGTAAGCCCGGCATCCGCCATCACCTCGGCCTCACCGACTTTCTGACAGGTGATGCCGACTGCACCCAGTTCGCATTGCAGCTTTGCGAACATCGGCAGTTTGTGCGTCTTGATGTGAGGTCGCAGCTTCAGGCCGTTGGCATCGGCGTAAGTCTGCGCGCGCACGAGATTGGCATCCACCTTGGCGCGGTCGATCACCACGGCCGGCGTCTCCAGATCGAGAATACGCAAGGGTGTCAGTCTCCAATGGGAAGATCGGGATTTCGGATGTTCTGGCTCGCGAGGCTTCTTGCCGAGCGTCAACGCGGTCGCCATCGCGATGATGTCGACGCTCGCCAGCAGCGCATAGCGCATCGAGGAAGGCTTGTAGAGATTGCCGTCTTCCTTGAACAACAGGGGCAGAAGTGCGTCACCCGCTTCGGCGAGCGGCGTATTGGGCGTCGTCACGACGAAGGCGCGCGCGCCATATTGCCGGGCGATCGTCACCGCATCCATGACCGACGCGGCCTGTCCCGAAACGGAGAAGCCGATCACCACCGCCTTTGGCTCCAGCACCGATGCGCTCATGCGCTGCATTTGCGGGTCGGTGTGTGCGGTGACATGCAGGCCTAGACGAAAAAGCCGGTTCTGCAACTCCACCGCAGCGAAGGACGAACTGCCGCCCGTGCCATAAACGAGAATCTGGCTTGCCCGGCTGATCTGGCGCGCCATCGTTTCCAGGTCGATATCGGCAAGCGCCATAGACATCAGGTCGAGCGCGGCATGCGCACCGGACGCCACCTTGGCAACAACCTGGCCGGAGAGCGGCAGATCCTCCACCGGCGCGCTCGGCTCACGCAGATAAGCCCCGCCGATAGCGAGCGCCTGGGCCAGATGAAAGCGCATCTCGCGCGTGCCGGGAAACCCGAGCGCACGCGCAAGCCGCGTGATGGTCGGCTCGCTCACGCCCGCCCGCTCGGCGATCTGCGCAATCGGCGCGTGCGCCGCAAAATGCGGATCGGCCAGAATGCTCTCCACCAGCCGGATTTCCGCGCCACGCCCACGGTCCAGCCGGTCCTGCAGCCGGGCGATGATATCGACCGTGCGTTCCGTGTCGTTGGGCGACCGCGCATCCATTCTCATGCCGCCTCGAGCCGTCGACCGTCGTCGTGGTCGAAGAGGTGCACGTGCTCGACCGGTACCGAAAGCCGCAATTCTTCGCCAGGCCGGGGCAATTCGCGGTCGCGCAGAACCACACGGACATCCTCGCCAGCGATCGTGCCGAACACATGGATTTCCGGCCCTGTCGGTTCGACCACTTCAACGTGAAGCACCAGCGGTCCCTGCGGGTCGCGCCGATAGGATTCGGGCCGGATACCGACGGTCACCGGCCGGCCTTCGCCTCGACCGGGAGCTATGGGCAACTTCGTTCCCTCGGAAAGCACCGCCACCGGCGCTCCATCGGCGGACGCCGTCTTCGCGTCCAGGAAACTCATGGCCGGCGAACCGATGAAACCGGCCACGAAGGTGTTCGCCGGGCGGTCGTAGAGCTCGAGCGGCGTGCCCACCTGTTCGATGTTGCCGCCGTTCATGACGACGATGCGGTCGGCCATGGTCATGGCTTCTATCTGATCGTGCGTCACATAGACGATGGTGGTGCCCAGCTTCTGGTGCAACGCCTTGATCTCGGTGCGCATCTGGATGCGCAGCTTGGCGTCGAGGTTGGACAGCGGTTCGTCGAACAGAAACACCTTCGGATCGCGCACGATAGCCCGGCCCATGGCGACGCGCTGGCGCTGGCCTCCGGAAAGCTGGCCCGGTTTGCGATCGAGATAGCCATCGAGGTTCAGGATTTCGGCCGCCCTGCGGATACGCCGTTCCGTCTCGTCCTTCGGTTCTCCGCGTACGCGCGGCCCGAAACTGATGTTATCGCGTACGCTCATATGCGGAAAAAGCGCATAAGACTGGAACACCATCGAAGTATCGCGCTTCTGCGGCGGAATATCGTTGGCGCGGGCGCCACCGATGATCAGGTCGCCTCCGGTGATGGGTTCCAACCCGGCGATCATCCGCAAAAGGGTAGACTTGCCGCAGCCCGAAGGCCCGACCAACACCACGAACTCGCCATCGTCGATTGCCAGAGACAGCTTTTCGATGACCATCAGCGTGCCATAGCGCTTGGAAATATCGGTCAGTTTCAAATCGGCCATGAAGGGCGCTCCTCAACCGGCTATCTGTTCGAGAAAGGGCAGGTTTCCGGCGGAGATCCCCGCATCCACGGGCAGCACGGTGCCAGTGATGCCGCTGGCGAGCGGCGAGGCCAGGAAGGCGGCGGCGCGTGCCACTTCATCGGGCTCCACCATGCGGCCAAGCGGGTAAAGTCGCCCGACCTTGCCCAATATTCCCGGGTCGCGCTCGATGCGATGATCCCAGGCCATGGTACGCACCGAGCCAGGCGTGATCGCATTGGCACGAATACCGTTCCGGCCCTCTTCGGTCGCAATGGCGCGCATCCATGCGATCAAGCCCGCCTTGGCCGCCGCATAGGCGGGGTTGCCGTAATGCGACAGGGCATTAATCGACGACACAAACACGAAGGCGGCGCCATTTTCATGATTCCGCATGGCGGGCAAAAACGCCTGAGAGAGCCGGGCCGCGCTGCGCAGATTCAGGTCGAGTTCGTGGGAAAGTGCATCGGGCGTCACATCGCGCAACGTTTCCGCGCGCGTCCAGCCGGCATTCGAAATCACGGCATCCGGGACGCCCTCTTCACAGATGCGCGCTGCGGCCGCCTCCATCGCGTCATCGTCGAGGAGATCGAAACGCTGCGCTTCCACGACACCGTCGAAAGACAGGTCGGCGTCTTCCAGATCGCAGGCCACCACGGCGGCGCCGAAGCCGGACAGGGTCTGCACCATGGCCCGTCCGATGCCGCCCGCCGCGCCCGTCACAACGATTTTGTGGCCACCAAGATCGATCATTGCGCTCCCATCCGTTGCTTCGGTTTGTCCATCGCATTCCTGCGTTCGCCCTGCTCCAGCGCGGGCGAATGGAGACCGGCCGATTTCCAAAGGTTTGCCGAAAAATCGTAATTTAGCAACATGAATGTGCGATTTCCCTTGCTTAAATCGAAATTCTGTAAAAAAATTACAAGAAAGGTCGCCACGCGCGCTGAAACGGCCGCCAAGAACATGCAAGGCGCGGAAAGCGTGCCACAGGTTTTCGAAACCGAACCCGAGAGAGGAACAGGGAGACAGGAATGAACAAGACCGCACTCAAGACCGCCGTCGCCGGCGTCGCGCTTCTGTCCATGATGGGCTGGGCGCAGGCCGAGACCGTGCGCGTCACCGTCGCCGAATACAGCTCCAAGACGGGCCCCTATTTCGAGGAAGCCGCAAAAGCGTTCGAAGAGGCCAATCCGGACGCCGACATCCAGATCGAGGTGGTGCCGTGGGATGTGCTCCTGCAGAAGCTGACCACCGACATTTCGGGCGGAGCCAATGCCGATCTGTCGATCATCGGCACGCGCTGGTTGATCGATTTCGTCGACCAGGGAATCGCCGCGCCACTGGACGATCACATGACGCAGGACTTCAAGGACCGCTTCTTCCCGGTTTTCCTCGAGCCTTCCGTGATGCAGGAGAAAACCTATGGCCTGCCCATCGCGGCCTCGGCTCGCGCCATGTACTACAACAAGGCGCTGTTCGAGCAGGCGGGTATCGAGGAAGTGCCCGACACCTGGGACGCACTCGCCGAGGCGGCGGAGAAAATCGGTGCACTCGGTGACGACATTGCCGGCTTCGGTCTGCAGGGTAAGGAGATCGAGACCGACGTCTACTTCTACTACGCCTTCTGGGCCTATGGCGGGCAACTCGTGGAAGAAGACGGCACCTCCGGCCTCGACACGGATGCGGGCTACAAGGCGGCGGAGATGTACAAGTCGCTGATCGACTCCGGCGCGACGCAGCCCGGCGTCACGTCATACAACCGCGAGGACGTCCAGAACCTGTTCAAGCAGGGCAAAGTCGGCATGATGATCACCGCGCCGTTCCTGTCCAACCAGATTAAGGAAGAAGCCCCGGATCTCGAATATGGCGTGGCCGCCATTCCGGCGGGCCCGGACGGCGATCGCGGCACCTATGGCGTAACCGATTCCATCATCATGTTCGAAAACTCCCAGAACAAGGAGTTGGCCTGGAAGTTTCTCGACC
The DNA here is from genome assembly GCF_913053745.1 of uncultured Nitratireductor sp. Classification (GTDB taxonomy): domain Bacteria; phylum Pseudomonadota; class Alphaproteobacteria; order Rhizobiales; family Rhizobiaceae; genus Nitratireductor. Next base: position 59,558 of record NZ_CAJXGF010000002.1, on the reverse strand, counting down.
AGCTCTTCACCACCGAGTGGCGCGCCAAGTTCACTTCGGGCGAAGGCTTCCTGCCGGTCAATCCGGAAGTTGCCGAGCAGCCGGCCTTTGCCGACAACGCCGACCTGAAGGAATTCACCGCGCTCCTGCCGGATGCCCGTTTCGCCCCGGTCATCGCAGGCTGGGAGGAGATCGCCGCCACGACTTCCGATGCGGTTCAGACCATCTATCTCGGCAACGGCGAACCAAAGGCGACACTCGATGCAGCCGCCGAGGAGATCAACGGCATTCTCGGCAATTGATCCGAGCTTCGCGAACAGGCATGCGCGGTGCGAAATCGCGCATGCCGCTCCCAATGCCAATCCGGCAAGAAGCCGGCAAACCTTGACGGAACCATGATCCGCTCGCCCCTGACAAACCCGTATGTGCTGATCCTGCCGGGGTTCCTGCTTGCCGCGTTCATCATCCTGTGGCCGCTTTATCAGCTCGGAACGATTTCACTGAACGACGTCAATCGCTTCGGTCAGTTGCGTGGTTTCAACGGTGTCGAAAACTACGTCGCGGTCTTCACCGATCCGGATTTCCTCGGTGCGCTATGGCGCACCTTTATCTGGACCGGTGGAATCGTGTTCGGAACGCTCATCGTCTCGATACCCGTCGCGATGATCCTCAACGAGGATTTTTACGGCCGTTCGCTCGCCCGGGTCATCATCATGCTGCCCTGGGCCGTGTCGCTGACGATGACCGCCATCGTGTGGCGCTGGGCGCTCAACGGCGAAAGCGGCATGCTCAATTCCGGCCTGCAGGGCATTGGCCTGATCGATCAGAACATCCAATGGCTCGCCCGTGCTTCCACCGCCTTTCCCGTACAGATCATGATCGGCATTCTGGTCACGATCCCCTTCACAACGACGATCTTTCTGGGCGGCCTCTCGTCCATTCCCGACGATCTCTACGAGGCGGCCAAGCTCGAGGGCGCTTCGCGCTGGCAGACCTTTCGCGAAATCACCTTGCCGCTGATGAAACCGTTCTTGAACATCTCGATCGTGCTCAACATGATTTATGTGTTCAATTCGTTTCCGATCATCTGGGCAACGACGCAGGGCGGTCCGGCGAATTCCACCGATATTCTCGTCACCTATCTCTACAAGCTGGGCTTCCGCTTCGGGAAGCTGGGAGAAGCCTCGGCCCTTTCGGTGATGATGTTTGTCCTGCTGCTCGCCTTCACCATCCTCTATGTCGCGCTCGCCATGCGGAGGGAGCGGACATGAACCCCAAGCTCAAGAAATCACTTCTCTACTGGGCGCTGCTTTCACCGCTCATCGTGCTGATCCTGTTTCCGTTCGCCGTGATGTTCATCACCGCGATCAAACCCGCAAACGAAGTGCTGTCACCAACCTGGTGGCCGCGTGAAGCGGCGTGGCGCAACTTCATCGATATGTGGGCCGTCACCAATTTCGGCAATGCGCTGTGGAACTCGGTTTACGTGTCGGTGCTGTCGACCCTCCTGGCGCTCGCCGTCTCCATTCCGGCCGCCTATGCGATGAGCCGGTTCCGCTTTACGGGACAGGGCTTCTTTCGCCAGTTCCTGCTGGTCACGCAAATGCTCTCTCCCATCGTGCTCGTCATCGGTCTGTTCCGGCTGGTCGTGTGGCTCGGCCTGCTCGACAATGTGAATTCCATTGTCTTCGTCTATGGCGCGTTCAATGTCGCGTTCACCGTGTGGATGCTGCAAAGCTATTTCTCGACCATTCCGAAGGATCTGGAAGAGGCTGCATGGATCGAGGGCGCCAGCCCCGCAAAGGCGCTGGTGATGGTGTTCCTGCCGCTCGCCCTTCCGGCGATGACGGTGACGGCGATCTTCTCCTTCATCAATGCGTGGAACGAATTCGTCATCGCGCTCACCATGCTGCGACGTCAGGAAAGCTACACACTGCCAATTCAGATATTCTCGCTCGTCGCCGGCCGCTACACGGTCGAGTGGCATCACGTCATGGCGGCCACCTTCGTCGCCACGATTCCCGTCGCCATCATCTTTGCCTGGTTGCAGCGCTATCTCGTGCGAGGCCTCGCGATCGGCGCGGTCAAATAGAAAAACGGAGTTTGTTTATGACCAAAGAGTGCTTTGGCACGTCCCATGTGCCGCTTTCCCCCGCCGTGCGCGCCGGCGATTTCGTTTACATTTCGGGCCAGGTGCCCGTCGGCGCGGATGGCGTCGTCGTCAAGGGCGGTGTCACCGAACAGACCGAACAGGTGATGGAAAACGTCAAGGCGGCACTGGCGCTTGCCGGCTGCACGCTCGACGATGTGGTCAAGACAACGGTCTGGCTTGAAGACGCGCGCGATTTCGGCCCGTTCAACGCAGTTTACGGCAAGCATTTCCCCAACAACCCACCGGCGCGCACCACCGTTGAATCGCGGCTGATGATCGACATCAAGATCGAGGTCGAGGCCGTCGCCTACAAACCGCTCTGACCCAGACAAACCGGAATTTCACCGCATGCGTGTCTTCACGGCGTCGCTCGCCACCGAAACCAACACCTTCTCGCCCATCCCCACGGACCGCCGGGATTTCGAGATGGCCTTTTATGCCGGCCCCGGCGATCACCCGGAAACGCCCACGCTTTGCTCCGCACCGATTCCGGTTCTGCGGCGGCGGGCGAAGGAGGAGGGTTTTACCCTGATCGAGGGCACCGCCACCTGGGCGGAGCCGGGCGGCTATGTCCGGCTCGATGTCTACGAGGCGCTGCGCGATGAGATTCTCGATCAGCTTCGAGCCGCCATGCCGGTGGACTGCGTCGTGCTCGGCTTGCACGGCGCCATGGTCGCACGCGGGCTCGACGATTGCGAGGGCGACCTTCTCGCCCGTGTGCGCGAGATCGTTGGCCCGCATGTGATCGTCGCCGCCGAGCTCGACCCGCACAGCCATTTGACGGCAAAACGGGTGGCGGCGGCGGATGTTCTCGCCGCTTTTCTTGAATTCCCCCACACGGATTTTCTCGAACGCGCCGAGCATGTGGTGGACCTGGCACTGCGCGCCACCCGCGGCGACGTTCGCCCGGTCATCTCCACTTTCGACTGCCGCATGATCGACGTGTTCCCCACGAGCCGCGAGCCCATGCGCTCCTTCGTGGATCGCATGAAGGCGCTGCAGGGCAGGGAGGGGATCCTCTCCACCTCGCTCATCCACGGTTTCATGGCCGGCGATGTGCCGGAGCTCGGCACACAGGTCATGGTCGTCACCGACAATGCGCCGGATAAAGGCGATGCCCTCGCCGGGAAACTGGGGCAGGAAGTGCGCGCCATGCGCGGCATGACCGCGATGAACAGCCTGTCCGCCGAAGGCGCCATTGCAAAGGCGCAGTCCGGCGGTGCCAGCGGCAAGCCGGTCGTTATCGCCGATATGTGGGACAATCCCGGCGGCGGCACGGCGGGCGACAACACCGTCCTTCTGCATGCGCTTGTTCAAAGCGGCATCACGCGCGCGGGCGTCGCGACAATCTGGGATCCGCAGGCTGTCGCCTTTGCGCATGGGGCGGGCGAGGGCACCGTTCTCGACATGCGCATCGGTGGCAAGGCGAACGCCGCCAGCGGCACGCCGTTCGACGGCGCATTCGAAATCCGCAAACTGGCGGAAGAGGGATGGCAGACGTTTGGCACCAGCCGTGTCACGCTCGGTCCGGCCGCCGTGGTGCGACTTGTCGGCACGGAAATCGACATCGTGCTCAACACAAACCGTACCCAGACCTTCGAGCCCGACATCTTCTCCAATCTCGGCGTCCATCCGGTCGAGAAACAGGTCCTTCTGATCAAGTCGACGAACCACTTTCATGCCGGCTTTGCGCCGATCGCCGAGGAGATCGTCTACGCGGCGGTGGAAGGCTGCTACCCGAACAACCCCAAAACGGCCGGCTATAAAAAACTCGCGCGTCCGATCTGGCCCATCGACGAAAACGCCTTCGGATAGGGACCCTACGGAAAAATACCGGTTGCGCTGTCGTGGAATCGTTGGCCAGCCGGCCAGCGGGGGAGGTTTCCGGGCCTATCCGATGGTCTACATCCGCGAACAGAGATGGACGAGGGCACCGGCTTTCTCCCCGCCAGGCTCAGGCATCGTCCACGCTGCGGGCCCGCGCGGCATCCGGCCCGAGCGCTGCCGGCAAACGAAAGAACATTGCAAGTTTGAGACTTTTGGCAATCCGTTCCGCTCTCTCGACGAACACCGCGGCCACGGCCGGCGTGCACAGGTCGGCGACGGTCTGCCGGAAGAGATCCAGCCATATGTCGAAATCGGCCTCTACCACCGAGTTGAGCTTTACATGCGCCGGCACCGGCCGGCCATGATAACTCCCGTCCTTGAGCATGACCGCGCACCAGAAGTCGGTCATCTTCTCCAGATGCGGCTCCCAGTCGTCCTTAATTTCACCCGCAAAGATTGGCCCGAGCCGCGCGTCGCTGCGGACGCGGCGGTAGAATTCCCGCACGAGCCGGCCGATAAACGCCCGATCCACGGCGGGATCCGTTAGGGGCTCGTCCGGCCGCGGCCGCGCCGAGAAAGCCTCGCTCATGACACGCTCCCGAAAGTTGCATTCTTGAGACCAGTGTATCCGTCACTCACCTTCCCGCAATCGACGCGATGTCGCAGGTGAAACTCTGCTCGCACCCGTTGCGGACAGTCCTCATTTCGGTAGAGTCACAGCCATGCCACGGCAACGCCGGTTGTTCCCCGAATTGCGGCCAATTCCATCTATACCAACTTCCCATGCCTCATCTGAAAAACAAAGATATTTCCATAAGATACGAACTCGCGGGTGATGAAACGAAGCCTCCTCTCGTTCTCGTCTTCGGCATAAGCATGTCGTGTGAGGACTGGTTCGAGCTTGGCTATGTCGCCCGGCTCGCAGCTTCGTTCCGGCTCGTCTGCGTGGATCTGAGAGGCCATGGGGCCAGCGCACATCCTGACAGTTCCCGGGATTATGCGCTGGAAGACATGGCGTCCGACGTGGAGACCGTTATCGAGGGTCTCGGCCTGGAAAGACCCATTCTCTGGGGCTATTCGCTCGGGGCAAAAGTAGCGCTCGCCGCTGCCGGTAGAGATCCTTCGGCATATTCCGCGTTGATCCTTGGTGGTTTCGAACTGCATTCGGTTGTGAACGTCGACAACGATCTCGTCGCCGAGACTTTCGCTCAGGGTTCCGAAGCATGGCTTTCGCTGTGGCAACAGATGTTCGACGTGCCCAAGGGGATGGCGGAACGGCTGGCCGGATGCGACACGCAGGCACTTCATGCGCTTCGTTTGGCCGAAGCCGAATGGCCGTCCCTGGCAGGAACGCCCGAAAAGATCGAGGTTCCGGTCCTTCTGTATGCCGGGGAACATTGCTTCTTCCGAGACGCGACGGCGAGTATGGCCAGACGTTTCCCGACAGCTCGATACATCGAGCGTCCAGGGCGAAATCACTTTGATCTGATGACGGAATCGTCCTGGATTACCCGGGAAGTCATCGATGACTTGTCGGCACCATAAGCTTCGTTGCCCCTGGATGGGTCCGTCGGAACGTCGTGACGGTTTGTGATGTCGCTCCATTCTTCGCTACAGTTGCCGGCATGAACGATTTCATGCAAAGCCTCGGTGTGGTGAGCAGGCTGTTCCCGCTGATTGTCAGCGGAGAGAAGACGTCGACCATTCGGTTTCGCGAGATCCGTATCGTGCCGGGGCCGCTGCGGTATGTCTGCGATGACGACGCCGGCAAAACCGTCATTGTCACTGTTACAAGATGCACGGATATGCCCCTTTCATCGGTCGCCACCTATCTCGGCAAGCGGGCTGAATGGCCGGACGACACGATGTTGCGTGGAATGCGAGAGCATTATCCGGAAATCGAACTTACCGACATTGTTCAGGTCATTGAGCACGAACCGGCCGGGATTGACGGATGATCTCGACCGACCCCACTGGTTAAAGCTGTTGGACAGTTTCCACGCGCGTTCCGAGTCATCCGGCTCCACATCGCGTAATATGCATTATGGAACTTTCTGCGATTGGGATCAGGAGAGAACGCCTTCTTCCCTGAGCATGCCGATCTCGGCCCTGATCGTCTCGATGAAAGCGTGTTCGATGCGGCTCAGGGGGCGGTCCTCATGATGGAAAATCGCCATCTCCCAAGGGATGGAAGGTTCCAGAGGTCGTTCGACCACATCGTCGCCGGATGGAAGCAGGATGCTGAAAGGATCGACGATGGCGATCCCCACGCCGCGCCGCACCAGCCCATGCACGGCACGCAACGTGCGCGCCTCCGCCGCAATGCGGCGCTGTGCGCCGGCTGTCTGCATCATGTAGTCGACGCGCGTGCGCAATGGGCTGCCGATGGCGAGTTCCACGAATACCTCGCGCCGGAGGTCCTCGAGATGGATGATGTCCCGGCTTGCCAGACTGTGTCCGCGCGGGATCAGGCAGCGGGCCTCGCAGGCACCGAGCGGAATGAGGCTCGCACCGTAAGGGCTCGCGTCCAGCGTAATACCCACGCCGAGGTCGCAACTTCCCTCGTTGAACATGCGCAGCAGTTCCTCCAAACCCGTGTCGACGATTTTCACCGCTACATCCGGATGCGTCTTCTTGAAGCGCGCGACCACGTCGAGCAAAAACGTATCCACATAAATCGGCTGCGCCGCCACCACGATGCGGCCCACCTGCCGGTTGGCTATGGCGCGCGCCTCCCGCTCCAGCTCCTGAAACGTGGTCAATGAGCGCGAGACATTGGCGTGAAACAGGATCGCTTCGTGGGTCGGCATAAGCTGGTTGCGTTTGCGCACGAAGAGCGGGAAGCCGATCATCTCCTCCAATTGACCGAGCAGCCGGCTCACCATGGGCTGGGAGATCTTGAGCGCCGCCGCCGCCCGCGTTGCCGAGCCGTGGCTCATGAAGGCGTCGAAAGCCTCGAGCTGCTTCAGATTCATCTGCGCATCCTACATAGTCGCTATTCATAATAGTAATACTAACAGGCATAATTTGCAGAATAAAGCATACTATGCAAAAACCTCACCGCGCCCGGACCCTTCGGGCGAATGGATTCACTCTCCGCGGGAGGTTTTATGAAAACTCTGATGAAACATGTTCTGGCGGCTGCCGCCTTCGTTCTCGCTGCCGGCACGGCGCACGCCGACTATCCGGAAAAGGCGGTAACAATTGTAGCGCCCTACGGTGCCGGCGGCGCTTCGGATCTGGCTGCCCGCGCCCTGGCGGAAACGGCGCGTGAGTATCTGGGCGACCAGCCCGTCGTCGTTGTCAACAAGCCCGGCAATGGCGGTATGAATGGCGCACGCTTCGTTTCCGAAAGCGAGCCCGACGGTCACACACTGCTTCTCGCCCGCGTCGGCATGGCGCTTTATCCGGCGGTGCAGGAAAGCTCGCCGGTCGGCTGGGACGGCTACACCTTTCTCGGTTCGCTTGAGGCGACGCCGATGATCCTCGCCGTGGCGGAAAACTCTCCCTATAAAAGCGCCGAGGACCTGATCGCGGGTCTGAAGGCGAATCCGGGTGCCCTCACCTACGGCGCGTCCGGTGCCACCGCCATCGACGGTTTCACCGTTCAGGCATTGCTCGCCGACAATGAACTCGACCCGCTGACGGCCGCAACCCTCGTCCCCTACAAGGGCGGCGGTGCACTCGCAACCGCGCTTCTCGGCGGTCACGTCGACTTTCTTGCGATTGCGGCCGGCTCGCTGATGCCGCACATCGAATCCGGCAAGATGCGCGCCCTTATGGTCTATGCGCCCGCGCGCATGGATGCGCTGCCGGACGTCCCCACCGTTTCCGAGCTCGGCTTCGAAAAGGCCGGCCAGATCACCGGCTGGAGCGCGCTCTACGGCCCGAAAGACCTGCCGGAGAACGTCGTCGCCCGCTGGAAAGACACACTCAACCAGGTCGCCGAAGACGAGACCTGGCTCGAGCTCGCCAAACGCCGCGGCTCCATATCCACCGCCGGCAAGGAAGACATGGCGGCCTATGCCAAGTCGCAATACGAGCTCTTCAACGGGCTCGCACGCGAGTTCGGCTACATTCAGTAAGCCAACTCAAAACCCAAGAGGACGCGGCATGTTGAACAAGGCTATGCTCCGAGGGCTACTCATCGCCCTGTTCTTCGGGATCGTGCTTTTCGCGCTTATTCCGATCCATGTGCCGCGTCCATCCTTCATTCCGGGCTTCGCGCCCCCACCGGATATGTGGCCGCGCACCGTTTCCATCCTAGGCCTGGCTCTTGGCTTGGTGGCAATGATCCTTGCAGGTTTCGGCGCCAGCGCCGGAACCACAGAAGAGGCCGAGTATTCGCCTGCCTCACCCCTGGAATGGCGCAATCGCATCAGCAGGCTTGCTCTGGCGCTCGCAACGTTCGCGGGGTTCGTCTTTCTCGCGCCGCGCCTCGGCTTCATGCCGTCCTCCATGCTGCTGGCGCTTTCGGCCTTCCTGCTGGCAGGAGCGTCCGCGCGCTGGGGCATGGCTCTCGCTCTGGCTATCGTGCTGCCGCTTGGCCTGCAGCTCTTCTTCGGCAATGTGACGCACACGCCCTTCCCGCAGGGTAGCTGGGGCGTCTTCCCCGCCCTGAACTGACCGCCCCGACCGGAACGCTCAACTCATGTGGAACGATCTTCTTTTCGCATTCGAATCCGTTGCCACGCTGGCCAATGTGCTGGCCATGGGCGCGGGCATCCTGGCCGGGGTCGTTATCGGCGCCATTCCAGGCATGACCGGCACCATGGCGGTGACGCTCGCTCTTCCCTTCACCTTTTACCTGCCGCCCGTCACCAGCATTCTGCTGCTCGTCGCGCTCTATAAGGGCAGCACCTACGGCGCATCCATTTCGGCGATCCTTATCAAGACGCCGGGCACCGCTTCCGCCGCCTGCACCGTGCTCGACGGCTGGCCGCTTGCCCAGAACGGCAAGGCCGGCAAGGCGCTCAACATGTCGCTGATTTCGTCGTGCATCGGCGACTTCCTGTCGAACATCTCGCTCATTTTCCTGGCCGCACCGCTGGCGCTTCTTGCGTTACGCGTCGGCCCGCCGGAATATTTCATGCTGATGGCGTTCGCGCTGACCATGGTGGCCTCCATTTCCGGCGGTTCGCTGCTTCTGGGCGTGGTCTCGGCCTGTTTCGGCCTGCTGCTGGCCACGGTGGGCGAAGACATGTACGGGTCTTTCCGCTTCGCCATGACCGAAGACATGAAAAGCGGCCTGTCGGTCGCGCCGGTGCTCATCGGGCTGTTCGCCCTGCCCGAACTTCTGCGCCTTATCGTCTTCCGTGAAGAAAACCACGGTCAGGCCATGAAGCTCGGCGACAACCGCCTGACGCTGGCCGAATTCCGTGGTTCCTTGAAGTCCATTGTCCGCGGAAGCTTTATCGGTGTTATCCTCGGAGCCATCCCCGGCATCGGCCCGTCCGCCGCCGCGTTCTTCTCCTACGGCGAAGCGCGTCGCTCCTCCCCCAACAGCGAGAATTTCGGCAAAGGGGAACTGGAGGGAATCGCGGCTTCGGAATCGGCCAACAACGGTTGTTGCGGCGCGACCATGATCCCGCTTCTGGCACTCGGCGTTCCCGGCGACGTAATCACCGGCGTCATGCTCGGCGCCTTCATGATCCAGGGTCTCACCCCTGGTCCGCTTCTGTTTCAGAACAATCTGAACGAAGTCTACATGCTGTTTATCGGCATGATGTTCTCCTCCGTTCTCCTGTTCGGCGCGGGCAAGCTGACGGTGCGTTTCTTCTCGCACATCGCCTCCATCCCGCAGGTGCTTCTCTCACCCGTCGTGCTGATGCTGTGCGTCTACGGCATCTACTCGATCTCCAGCAACATGTTCGACGTCACGGTGCTGCTTGTGATGGGCGTTGTCGGCTTCATCATGCTGCTGTTGAACATCCCCCCGGCCCCATTCCTCATCGCCTTCATTCTGGGCCCGATGTTCGAGGACAATCTGCGCCGCGCGCTGGCCATTTCGCGCGGCGATCCATCCGTCTTCTTCCAGTCCGCCATTTCCTGGATATTCGCAGGTCTGATCGTGTTCTTCGTCGGCCTGACGATCCGCCGGGAATGGCAAAAATACCGAGAAAAACGTGCAGCAAAGAATGCCTGAGACCGACAATCCCGCAATGTCACTGCTTGAGAATGCCAAGAACCACCTTAAGGATCTGGTCGCTTTCGACACCACAAGCCGTTACTCGAACCGGCCGCTCATCGACCATATGGCGGCCTTCCTGCGGGAGCACGGCATCGAGCCGGTCATTCTTCCGGACGAAACGGGAGAGAAAGCAAATCTGATCGCCCGCATCGGCCCTGCCGACCGTCCCGGCGTCGTGCTTTCCGGCCATACCGATGTGGTGCCGGCGCTGGAAAAAGGCTGGACCTCCGGCCCCTTCGACCTGACGGAGCGCGACGGAAAGCTCTATGGCCGTGGAAGCTGCGATATGAAAGGCTTTGCGGCCTGTGTGATGGCGATCGTGCCGCAACTCGCCGCCGCCGAACTCGAGCGTCCTGTCTGGCTGTGCTTCTCGCATGACGAAGAAGTGGGCTGCCTCGGCGCACCGGCCATCGCCGAATGGCTTGCGGCTCTCGACGTGCCGCCAATGCTTGCGATCATCGGCGAACCGACGGACATGACGCTCGTGACGGGTCAAAAGGGCAAGATCGCCATGCGCTGCAATGTGCATGGAACGTCCGGTCACTCCTCATTCGCGCCGGATCACGTCAATGCCATCGATTACGCCGCGCGCATCATCGCGATGATCGCGCAACGCGCCGATCAGGTCGGCAAGGAAGGCCCGTTCGACCGCGATTTCACTGTTCCCCATTCCACAATGCTGGCAACGATGATTTCCGGCGGTGTCGCCACCAATGTAACGCCCGATCTCTGCAGCTTCACCTTCGAAATCCGCAGCCTGCCGACCCACGATGCGCGGGCTGAACTGGAATTTCTCAAAAAGCGTGCAAACGAAGAAATTCTGCCGAAAATGCAGGCGAAATGCGCCGAAACCGGCATCGAATGGGATGAAATTTTCGCGTACCCGGCAATGGGCGACAACACATCGAGCGAGGGCTTCGCCTTCTTTCACGACATCATGCCCGAATGGTCCGGCAAGGTGTCCTACGGCTCGGAAGGGGGCGTGTTCGAAACGATCGGCGGCATCCCTTCCGTGATCGTCGGGCCGGGTTCCATCCGGCAGGCGCACAAGCCGGACGAGTTCGTCGAAATCGCGCAACTCGGCCTCTGTCTCGATTTTCTGGGCAGGGTGGCGGACAGGGTTTCCAAGCCCGCCTGACCGGCTGAGCTATGGCGCCCCGCAAAAGCATCCATTAGCATGCGACTTGCCGCCCGAACGGGCGGCAAGCCATTGATGTTTCGGGGTGCCGGCCGTGCAGTTGCGATTTCTGGAAACCTTCATTCACCTGGCGAAAGTGCGCAATTTCCGCAAGGTGGCCGATCTTCTGCACACCACGCAGCCGGTGATCTCATCGCGCATCAACGCACTTGAGAACGAGCTGGGCACGAAGCTTTTCGAACGCTCGAAGCGGGGCGTTCAGTTGACCAGCGAAGGCCGGGTGCTTCTGCCGCATGCGGAGATGGTGGTCGAACTGACCGACGAAATGAAGTGGCTGGTCAACAAAAACAGGAAGATGACAGGTTCCCTGCGCGTCGGCGTCACCGACACGATCCTGCGGTCCTGGTTCGTCCAGCTCATGGAATGCTTTCGGGAAAAATATCCCGGGGTGAACATTGAGATGCTGTCTTCGACATCCGCCGATGTCATCCAGTCCTTGCAGGATCACGCGGTGGATGTAGGATTGGCGATGCGGGATGGAAACGATCCCAAGCTCGACTTCGTGCCATTGGGCGCGTTCCCGGTCGCCTGGGTCGCTAGCCCGACGGCTTTTCCGATCCGAAGGGCCACGGTGGGCACGCTTCTGGACATGCCGATCCTCAGCTTTCCCAAGAATTCGATCCCCTACAAGACACTGGAACGCTACCTGAAGATGCACTCCAAGGTGCGGGTCAATGTCCACTCCTCCAACTCGATCGCAACGATTGTACAGATGGCCGAGGAAGGGCTTGGGATCGCGCCGATGCCACGCGCGGTGGTCATGAGGGAACTGGCAAGCGGCACGCTTCACGAGATCACGGTGGATGTGGAATTTCCACCATTGGAATTTTTCGCGATCACCGAAGCCTCGCCCCGCAAAACCCTCAAGGACGAGTTTGTGGAGATGGCCCGCGAGCAGGCAATTGCATATTCCAGCCGGTACCCGGATGACTATCTGATCAATCCTGATTGAAAAAACTTATCACAAGAAGCCATATTTTTCATTTGGACTTTTTACGGCAGCTCTCTGATCCTACCCCCATAACGAGACAAAAAGATGGGGAAGGATAATGAACCGTATTCTACTCAGTGTTTTGACCGCTACCGTCCTGACGGCTTTCAGCGCCGGTGCAACCGTTGGCGTGCAAGCCGAGACCTGGCGCATGGCGCACAAGATGCCGCCAGACAGCATCGAGGGTGAGCTTTTCCAGTACTTTGCCGACAAGGTTGAGGAGAAAACCGGCGGCGAACTGGAACTGAAAGTTTTTCCGAACGAGCAGCTCGGCTCCGACGACACGGTGCTCGAACAGCTTCAGATCGGCACGGTGAACGTTTATCCCGAAGGTGTCAGCTACCTGCAGAAATGGGCACCGGACCTGAAATTCACCTCCGCGCCGTTCCTTTTCGACGACCGCGAACATTGGGTGCGCTTCATGCAGACCGATCTCGTGAAGGGCTGGCTGAAGACGATCGAGGACGAAGCCGGCATTGCGCTGATCGGCTCGCCGACCGCATTCGTGCGTGGCCCCTATCGCGTCATGGTCACCGACAAGCCCTGGGAGACCCTCGAGGAAATGCAGGGCACGCGCCTGCGCATGCATCCCGACGAGCTGGCCGCCGCCGCCTGGCGGCACCTGGGCGCCGAGGTGCGCACGCTGGCCTGGACGGAAGTGTACGAATCCATCAGCCGTGGCATTGTCGACGCGGTGAACAGCCCGATCGCACTGGTCGAGCCTATGAAGTTCTACGAAGTTGCGCCGAACATCATCCGCCACGACGAATACCCGCAGGGCATGGCGTTCATGACCAACGCGGAACGCTGGAACGGTCTTTCCGACGAGCGTCGGGCGCAGGTGCTGGAAGCGTTTGCCGAAATGGCCGAGGAATCCGAAAAGCGCACGATGGCGGTCGCCGAGAAAGATCTTGCGGCAATGAAGGAAAAGGATGTCGTCTATTCGGAGCCCGACACCGCCGCCTTCGTCGAACGGATGGAAAGCTTTTACCAGGAGATGGAGGAAGCCGGCGAACTCCCCCAAGGATTCCTTGACGCGGTACGTTCGTCGCGCGCCGAATAGGCATCCTTTGAACTCGCACTGATGGGGAGGTTTCATGCCCGTCCTGGATCGAATCCTGGCCGTTATCGGCCGGCTGTTTCTTGTGGGAGCGAATACGGCTTTGTTCGCCATGCTCCTGGTGACCGCGCTGAATGTCGCGTCACGCGCATTCCTCGGCCAGGGGGTGGTCTGGGCCTTCCCCATCAGCATCGTCTGCTTCGTGTGGATGAGCTTTCTGGGCTTCTTCGTCGTCTACCGGCAGAACAAGGACATCACCGTCGATTTTCTGCTGAACGCCATGCCGGCGCCTGTGCGCCGGGGCGGTCGCATGCTGGTGGACATTGCCGTCATCGCCCTGCTGCTCATCATCCTGCGCGAAGCGCCGGAGCTGATCCAGCGTCAGGTGGGCAACATCGAAATGGTGGGCATCCAGCGTTACTGGCTGAGCGTCCCCTTCTTCGTGTCCTGCGCCCTCATCGCCTTGCACTTTTTCAGTGACCTGGTGCATGCGCTCAAAGGGCATCCGGAGCCTGAACACCACCATGTCGGCGACATCTAGGATTCGGGTGAAATCATGACCTTGCTTCTCTTCGCGGGCTTCGTCGCCCTTATCCTGCTGCGTGTCCCGATCACAATGGCCATCGGCCTGGCGGTGCTCTCGGCCCTCGTCTATGCAGGCTTTTCCGACACGCTCTACATCATTCCGCTTCAGGTTCTGGACGGAGTCGACAATCCGTCGCTGCTTGCCATTCCCTTTTTCATCATGGCCGGCAATCTGATGAACGGCGTGGGCATGACGGACCGCATCTTCAACTTCGCCTCCGCACTTGTCGGCCATATGCGTGCCGGCCTTGCCCAGGTGAACGTCGTCTCCTCGCTGCTCTTTGCCGGCGTCTCGGGCGCGGCCGTCGCCGACTGCGCGGGCCTTGGAACCATCGAGATCAAGGCGATGCGCGAGCGCGGCTATCCCGCACCCTTCGCTGCTGCCCTGACGGCGGCGAGTGCCGTCGTCGGGCCGATCATCCCGCCTTCCATCAGCCTTGTCGTCTATGCGTTCCTTTCAAACACCTCGGTCGCGCGGTTGTTCCTCGCCGGCATCATTCCCGGGATCGTCGTCGGACTGTCGCTGATGGCGTTCAACTATCTGGTGGCCCTCAAGCAGGATTTTCCGCGCGAGGAGCGCAAGAGCCTTCCGCAGATCGGTCGCGCGGCCATCGACGGTATCGCCGCGCTGATCGCACCGGGCATCATCCTGGCGGCCATTCTGACCGGCTTCACGACAGCGACGGAGGCCGGCGTTCTGGCCTGCGTCTACACCATCGCACTCGGCTTCGTTTACCGCACCTTCTCCTTTCGCATGCTGTGGCAGGCGCTGACCGAAACGATGACCATCACCAGTGTGATCATGATCATCATCGGCTTCTCGCACGTGATGGGCTGGCTTCTGGCCATCGAGCAGATCCCGCAGCAATTGGCGGACCAGATTCTTCTGTTCACCGAATCTCGCACGATCTTCCTGCTGCTTTTGATCGTGTTCCTGCTGGCGGTCGGCTGCTTCGTTGAAGGCGTTCCGGCCAAGCTGATCCTGGTTCCGATGCTGCTTCCGATCATCGACCAGTTCGGCATCGACCGGATTCATTTCGGCTTGATCATCACGCTTTCGCTGCTGATCGGCATTGCGACGCCGCCCATGGGCATCGCGCTCTACATCGTCGCGGAGGTAGGCAAGGTGCCGTTCGAGAAGGTGGCCGTGGCGATCCTGCCATTCCTGGTGCCGCTGATCATCGCACTTCTGGTCATCACCTTCGTGCCCGAGCTCGTGCTCTTCCTCCCCAACCTCATTCTGGGACCGGCTTGACGGCCGGGCCCCGATCAACCTCGGATAAAAGGATCTTCCATGAAAGTCTCCGTCATTCAAATGAACTCCCAGGACGACAAGGCGAAGAACATCGCCGACGCCCAGGAGCTCGTTCGCAAGGCTGTCGCCCAGGACAAGCCAGATCTCGTCGTGCTGCCTGAAACCTTCACCTATATGGGAGGCACGGTGGAAAGCCGCCGCGCCAACGCGGAGACCTTTCCCGGAGGCGAAGCCTATCGTGCCATGTCGGCGCTCGCCGCAGAGCTGAAGGTGAACATCCACGCCGGCTCAATGGCCGAGGCAGCGGGCGAGAAATGCTACAACACAACCATCGTGTTCAACCGTCAGGGCAACGAGATCGCACGCTACCGGAAAATCCACCTGTTCGACGTGGAGGTGCCGGGCGGCAACAGCTATCTGGAGTCCGATACCATGAAGCGCGGCGAAGACGTGGTCGTCTACGAACTCGAGGGCGTGAAAGTGGGTTGCGCCATTTGCTACGACCTACGTTTTCCCGAACTCTTCCGCAAACTGCGAGACAAGGGCGCGGAGGTGATCGTGCTGCCGGCAGCCTTCACACTGCAGACCGGAAAGGATCATTGGGAACAGCTTCTGTGCGCCCGCGCCATCGAGACCCAGTCCTATGTGGCTGCATCGGCCCAGATTTTCGCTCATGACGAAGGCCGGAAGCTGTGCTTCGGGCATTCGCTGATCATCGACCCATGGGGTGTGACGGTTGCCGATTGCTCCGATCGGGTTGGACATGCCAGCGCCTCCATCGACACCGGGTATGCCGCGCAGATCCGCCGCTCCATGCCCGTCGCAGACCATCACGTCGTGGCATAGGGAGCACGCATATGTATCAGGTCAACCCGATGCCCGAGCAGCTTGCGCAAGCGCAGATCGATAAGCTGATGCGGGTGGAAACCGCCACTGTGGGTCATTTCCTGCACGCCAATTTTCTCGACACGGGCATTCGCTCCATGCTCTCCAAGGTGCGCGTTGCCGGCACCGCCGTGACGCTGCGCCTGCCGCACGCCGACAGCACGCTGCTGCATTATGCCATGGACCATCTGCGTCCCGGCGACTTCGTGATTATCGATCGCGCCGGCGACACGCGCCACGCTTGTTGGGGCGGGGTCATCACGCATACCGCGGCGAGCAAGAAAGTGGCCGGCGCCGTGGTCGACGGCCCGGCGACGGACGTGGCGGATTTCGAACGGCACGGTTTTCCCATGTGGTGCCGGGGCCCCTCGCCCATCACCACCAAGCTTCTCGGCGTTTCGGGCGAGATGAACATTCCCGTCAGCGTCGGCGGCGTGGTTGTCAATCCCGGCGACGCGGTGCTGGCGGACGAGAACGGCGTTCTCGTCCTCGCACCCGATGAGGTCGATGCCGTCGCCGACCGAGCCATCCAGATGCAGGCCCGGGAAGTGGAACTTCTCAAACGCATCGACGCGGGCGAAAGTCTGCCGACGATTTCCGGTGCGAAGGCGCGTGTGGAGGAAAGCGTCTGAGCTGACTTCGCAACGTCGCCGCGAACAAGGGGACCCCGGGCAGAATTCCCCGGGTCCCTGGAGTTTCCAGGGGTTCAGGCTCAGGCCAAGGGTCTCTTTGAGACGGTGTCGGCCGATTGCCTGAAATTCGTCATCGCAGCCAGCATTACCGCCCCAAGCGAGAACGCGGCCGCGAGGCCGAACATGTGCGGCCAGGAGAAGCCGGCGGCAATGCCCGCGAGAACGGAGCCGAGCGCTCCGACACCGTCCATCAGAACGAAGGCCAGTCCGAGTGTCGTGCCTTCGCGGCGGTTTGCGTAATCAACGGCAGCCGCGAGCATGGCGGCACGGATCGCATCCAGGCCGGCAACGGCGGCGGTCATCGCCAAGACTGTGAACCAAAGCGGCGGCTGCAGCATCAACAGCGCAGCCGACACACCCGCGACAAGATTTCCCGAGACGAGGATCGGCCTTCGACCGACGATGTCGGAGAGTTTTCCGACCCATGGCTGCGCCAGCGCACCGGCGACCAGAAGCGCCGAGAACGCTATGCCCGCTTCGGCTGGCCCGAAGCCGTGGGCGTCCGCCAGATAAAGCGGGATCATGCTCAAAAGCGCCACCAGCGCCATGTTGTACAGGCAGATCATCGCCACGATGCGCGGACCGCTGCCCCGGCGCCATATGTACAGAATGTCGAGCAAATCTCGCCGGTTGACCGCGCGCTTGTCGAGACGCGGAACGGTGCGCGCCACATGAACGAAGCACAGACCCAACAACACGGTCGGAAAGACTGATACAACCAGCGCACCGCGCCAATCGACATAGGCGATAAGAAAACCGACGCAAAGCGGCGCCAGTATCTCGGCCAGCGAACCTCCAATGGCGTGAATGCCGAGCGCATGCGCGCGCCGTCCACCGCTTTCGCGTGTGAGCACGCCAGTGGCGATCGGATGCCAGGCCGCGTTGCCCATCCCGGCGATTGCGAGCAACAGCGCGAGGCTCCAATACCCTGGGGCCATCGCCGCCAGCGCATAGCCGGCGGCAACCCACCAGAACGTCATCACCAGCAGGCGCCCACGGTTCGAGACATGATCGGCAAGGACACCGGCGGGCAGATAAGCAAGCGCGCCGCCAAGGTTGAAAACCGTGAACAGAAGGCCGACTTCGCCCGGCGACAGATTCATTGAAATGCCGACGGCCGGCACGATCAGCCATAGCGAGGCGATGGGCCAGTCATTGGCAAGGTGCCCAAACAGGAACCACGCCAGAAAGGTGCGCTTTTTCATGACGACAACAGGGTCCGAACTGCAAACAAGGGCACGACGCCCGGGATGCGAAGGAACCTAGGTCAAACTGAAATGTCTTTCTGTCGACATAAGATCATATTACATCTAGAATTCGTCAACATCATGGATACACCCAAACACAATTCACCGGACGGTTCCGACGGGATGGGCAGGCCCCGTTATCTGGGAGAGACGATCAGGCCTGCCCCCGGCGAGAGCTATGACTGGCACACCCATGATTTCGGGCAACTCATCTCCGCTGCATCCGGCTCCATGTATGTCGGCACACCGAACCGCGTTCTTCTGCTCAGTCCGGCGATGGCGGTCTGGATTCCACCGGATGTCGAACACTGGATGCGATACGGGTCCAACAACCAGATGCGCTATGTCGACGTGAACCGCGAAGAGGCTGCGACACTCGGCACCGAATGCCGCATCGTGGCCATGACCTCCCTGTTGAACGCACTGATCTCGGCAACCATGCCCGACGACACATCCGGCCGTATCGACTGCCACAACGAGGCGCTGCACACGCTTCTGCGTCATGAACTTGTCGCCGCAAGCGATGTGCCGTTGTCGGTTACAATGCCGCGGGACAAGCGCATTCGTCGTCTTGCACAAGCCGCTCTGGAGGACCCGGGCGGCCTCAAATCGGTCGACGCGTGGCTTGCCGGCGCGGCCGCCAGCCGCAAGACGATCGAGCGGCTGTTCATCGCCGAAACAGGCATGCCGCCGTCTCGCTGGCTCCGACAGGTGCGCATTCTCCACGCCATTTCGCAGCTTGCCGCAGGCGAGAAGGTGAGTTCGGTCGCGTTCAATATGGGTTACGAATCTTCGAGCGCTTTCAGCTATATGTTCCGGCGCGCCATCGGCATGAGCCCAAGCGAATTCTGCATTTGAACCCGACCGGTTCGGAGCCTCCGGAAAAGCGTATTCCCTCGCCCAGCGAGCGAATTAATCCACAGGCTGGCGCTTGCAACGGAGCGATCCGCATTATTATTTGACTGTTATAGTCATATTTTTTAGTTCTGCCGGAAACGGCAGCCACGCCTCCTGCGGAGCGACCAACGATTGAGAAAAAGCAAGCGTGGTGCTCCGTGAAATCCCATCATTTCCATCGTTTGTCGACACTCCTGTTACTGTCAACCGGACTATCCGGCTGGTCGGTCGGCGCGGCTGCGCAGGACACGACCCTGCTCGAACGGCTGGAGGTCGAAGCGGCCAGCGACGACATTCTGGTGCAGGACGGTTATGTGGCCGAGAGCGGGCGCATCGGATCGAAAATCGATACGCCGCTGATCGAGGTTCCGCAGCTCATATCGACGGTGACCGAGAAACAGCTCGACGACCAGAACCCGCGCTCGCTTCAGGAAGCGATCGGTTATGTGCCCGGTGTCCGCGTCGGTGCTTACGGCTTCGATCCACGCTTCGACGCCCTCTTCATCCGAGGTTTCGAAGCCACCTATAGCGGGATCTTTCGCGACGGGCTGCGTCAGTTCAACAGCCCGACCGGCCTGTTCCGGCAGGAGCCCTACGGGCTGGAAGGCATTACCGTTCTCAAGGGCCCGGCCTCGGCGCTTTACGGCGCCTCCAATGCGGGCGGGCTGGTCAATCTGATGACCAAGCGGCCAACGCAAGAGCGCTTGCGCGAGGTCGAACTGCAAGGCGGGACGCACGATCGTTACCAGGCCAATTTCGACCTTTCCGGGCCCATGAACGAGGACGAAACGCTGCTCTATCGCATGACAGGACTGGTGCGAAAGAGCGGCACCGCCCTGCCCGGCTTCCCCGACGACCGCGTTTACCTGGCACCCGCCCTGACCTGGCAACCCGACGCCGACACAAAGCTCACCCTTCTCGGCGAGTACATGGATTCGACCCTCGGCGGCACGGCAGTGTTCTACAACGGGCCGAATGGCGTTACCGACCTCTACGGAGGCGATCCCACCTTCAACGATTTCGATCAGCAGCAGGCACGCATCGGTTACGAGTTCGAGCACAGGCTCACAGAAGTCTTCACCCTGCGGCAGAACCTGCGCTACTCGTGGCTCGACAACAATCTGGAATATGCCTACTGGTTCGCTCCCGATCCGGCCAACCCGTCGTCGCTGGCGCGGGGAGCCGGACGCTATGCCGAGAACGCGCGCAGCCTCGTCGTGGACAACCAGCTTTTGTCGGAATTCGACACAGGCCCGCTCCAGCATCGCCTGCTTGTCGGACTCGACTACGGACGCATAGATTACGACCAGTACGGGCTGCGTTATGCGCCGCTTCCGCCGGAAGGCGAAACGTTCGACATTCCATTCGTCTCCGCACAGGTGCTCAACCAGGTCGGCCTCTACGCATCCGATCAGGTCAACTACGACAACTGGCACCTGTCCATCGGCGGACGCTACGACTGGCTGGAGGGTAAAACCACCAACACCGCCGGGGTTATCGAGCAGACGGATACACAGTTCTCCTGGCGGGTCGGCCTGTCCTACGAAACGCCTTTCGGCCTCGTGCCCTTCGCCAACTACACCACCTCCTTCACGCCGAATGTCGGCACGCTCGTCGACGGCTCCCCCGCAAACCCGACCGTCGGCGAACAAAAGGAAATTGGCGTCAAGTACAAGCTTCCCGGCATGAATGCGGTGGTTACGGCCGCCCTGTTCGACATCGAACAGGAAGATGCGGTCGTGTTCGAGGTGATCGGTGGCATCAACCAGCAGGTCAATCGCGATCTTCGCTCGCGCGGTTTCGAAATCGAGGCAAATGCAAGTCTTGGCAGCGGACTGAGCATGATCGCCTCCTACGCCTATGTGGACATGGAAATCCGCAACAGCCTGGCGGGCTACACCGGCAACACGCTGAACTCCACCCCGCAGCACGTCTTCTCGGTTTGGGGGGATTACGCGGTACAGTCCGGCCCGCTCGAGGGGCTGGGTGTCGGTGCGGGCGTTCGCTATGTCGGCGAGAGTTTCGGCAACGATGCCAACACGACCGTCAACGACGACCGCTACTATGTCGATATGGCGCTGCGCTACGACTTCGGCGCCCGGAATCCGAAGCTCGACGGACTGCGCCTCCAGGTCAACGCGACCAATCTGCTCGACGAACGCGGCGTGACCTGCACGGCCGATTACTGCTATCGCGACGAGGGCCGCTCCGTGGTCGCCTCCATGCGCTACCGCTTCTGACCGTGAAACGAGGATAGGACGATGCAGCGGCTTGACAAGGCCGCGGCTTCTCCCCCACTTTAAAGCCTCACCTGGGGGGTCCCGCCAAGGGGCTGAGATTCTGCTGGGCATGGTTCTCCATGCAGCGCAGTGACCCGATGAACCTGATCCAGTTCATACTGGCGTAGGGATGGTGCATGCTTGGCGGGTCACGGGCTCATCGCAGCCGAAACCGAATCCAGACCGGATTGTCCAGGCTTTCCTCCTCTCGGCAAGAACTGGGTCTCCATTGCCGAACACGCAGAGGAGGCTCCGCCCATGGACGCATTCGCCCCGACCGTAACCACCGGCCCGTTGCCGGCGTCGCGCAAGGTCTACAAACCTGGAACGCTACACCCTGAAATTCGCGTGCCCATGCGCGAAATCGCCGTGCATCCGAGCGCCGGCGAACCGCCGGTGACCGTCTACGATTCCTCCGGCCCCTACACCGATCCCGACGCGCCGATCGAGATCGACAAGGGCCTGCCGCGCATCCGCGAAACATGGGTCAAGGCGCGCGGCGACGTGGAGGTCTATGAGGGCCGTCATGTCAAACCGGAGGACAACGGCTTTGCCACCGGCGATCGGCTGACGCCGGAATTTCCCACCCGCCACCGGCCACTCAAGGCAAAAGACGGCAAAGCGGTCACGCAGCTCGCCTATGCGCGCGCCGGCATCGTCACGCCGGAAATGGAGTTTATCGCGATCCGCGAAAACCTCGGCCGGGCGCAAGCCAAGGCCGCGCTTGTTCGCGACGGCGAGAGTTTTGGCGCAGCGATCCCCGATTTCGTGACGCCGGAATTCGTGCGCGACGAGGTGGCGCGCGGCCGGGCCGTGATTCCGTCCAACATCAACCACCCCGAAGCCGAGCCGATGATCATCGGCCGCAACTTCCTCGTGAAGATCAACGCCAATATCGGCAATTCCGCCGTCACCTCTTCGATGGCCGAGGAAGTGGAGAAGATGGTCTGGGCGACGCGCTGGGGCGGCGACACGGTGATGGACCTTTCGACGGGCCGCAACATTCACAACATCCGTGAATGGATCGTCCGCAACTCGCCCGTCCCCATCGGCACGGTGCCGATCTATCAGGCGCTAGAGAAGGTGAACGGCGTCGCCGAAGACCTGACCTGGGAGGTTTTCCGCGATACGCTGATCGAGCAGGCGGAACAGGGCGTCGACTATTTCACCATTCATGCCGGCGTACGGCTGCATTACATCCCGCTCACCGTCGAGCGCGTCACGGGCATCGTTTCACGCGGCGGCTCGATCATGGCCAAGTGGTGCCTGCACCACCACAAGGAGAGCTTTCTCTATGAGAATTTTGCGGAGATCTGCGACATCTGCCGCGCCTATGACGTGTCGTTCTCGCTGGGCGACGGCCTGAGGCCGGGCTCCATCGCCGATGCCAACGACGCCGCGCAGTTCGCCGAATTGGAGACACTGGGCGAGCTGACGAAAATCGCCTGGGAGAAAGACTGCCAGGTGATCATCGAAGGCCCCGGTCATGTGCCCATGCACAAGATCAAGGAAAACATGGAAAAACAGCTCGAAGCGTGCGGCGAAGCCCCGTTCTATACGCTTGGACCGCTCACCACGGACATAGCGCCGGGCTATGACCACATCACGAGCGGCATCGGCGCGGCCATGATCGGCTGGTACGGCACGGCCATGCTCTGCTACGTCACGCCGAAGGAGCATCTGGGCCTGCCGAACCGCGACGACGTAAAGACGGGCGTCATCACCTATAAGATCGCCGCGCACGCGGCGGATCTCGCCAAGGGGCATCCGGCGGCAAAGATCCGTGACGACGCGCTTTCACGTGCGCGTTTCGAATTCCGCTGGGAGGACCAGTTCAACCTTTCGCTGGACCCGGAAACGGCGCGCAATTTCCACGACCAGACACTGCCCAAGGAGGCGCACAAGGTGGCGCATTTCTGCTCCATGTGCGGTCCGAAATTCTGCTCCATGCGCATTTCCCACGACATCCGCGCCGAGGCGCAGAAGGAGGGCATGGCGAAGATGGCGGAGAAATTTCGCGAGGGCGGCGATCTCTACATGCCGCTTAACGAGGTGGCGGCGGAGAACAGGGACTGACCCATGCATGTCCTCATTCGCGGGGCCGGGGTGGCCGGCCTCACGCTGGCCCATGAGCTGGTTCGGGCCGGCACGCAGGTGACTGTCTGCGACATTCGATCCGGACCGGCAGGCAGCGCCTCGTGGCTTGCCGGCGGAATGCTCGCCCCCTGGTGCGAGCGCGAAAACGCGGAAGAGCCGGTGCTGACCCTGGGGCGCCTGGCGGCCGATTGGTGGGACGCGGCACTGCCCGGCCACGTAACGCGCAACGGAACGCTGGTCGTCGCGCCCGCGCGCGATGCAGCGGAACTCGACCGTTTCGCCGCGCGCACGGGCGGCCATGAATGGCTGGATGGCAACGCCGTGGCTCTGCTGGAGCCCGATCTTGCCGGTCGGTTCCGGCGCGGGCTCTTCTTCCGCGACGAGGCGCATCTCGAACCGCGCCAGGCGATGACGACGCTGAGCGCGGCGCTGAAAACGGCAGGCGTACGTTTCGCTTACGGTAACGATACACCAGCCGAAGCGGACAGAATTGCCGATTGCACCGGCATGGCGTTCGCCGATAAAGAGCTGCGCGGGGTGCGTGGCGAGATGCTTTTGCTGCAAACGGAAGAGATCAGTCTTTCGCGGCCCGTGCGGCTGCTTCATCCGCGCATTCCGGTCTACATCGTGCCGCGTGAAGGGCATCACTTCATGGTCGGCGCGACGATGATCGAAAGCGATGACGACGGGCCGATCAGCGCCCGCTCGACAATGGAACTCCTGAACGCCGCCTACAGCCTGCACCCGGCCTTTGCGGAAGCGAAGATCGTGGAAACGGGCGCCGGCGTGCGCCCTGCTTATGCCGATAACCTGCCACGCGTGAAGCAGACCCGAGAGGGGATCAGCGTGAACGGCCTTTATCGCCACGGCTTTTTGCTCTCGCCCGCAATGGCGCAGGAGGCGGCGGCCCTGATCCTGAACGAACGCGTGGAGGCTTTTGATGAAGCTCACGGTTAATGGCGAAGCGCAGCACGTGACGGCGACGACGCTGGCCGCCCTTCTCGATGAACTCGACTATGCGCCCGACTTTCTCGCCACGGCGCGCAATGGCGAACTGGTGCCGGCGGCGGAACGGGGTTCCTGCACGCTCGAGGACGGCGACCGAATTGAAGTTCTCTCACCCATGCAGGGAGGCTGACATGCTGACGCTCTACGGCGAAACGCTGGCATCGCGGCTTTTGCTGGGCACCGCCCAATACCCCTCCCCCGCCATCATGGCCGAGGCGGTGCGGGCCTCAGCCTGCGAAACCGTGACCGTCTCGCTGCGGCGAGAAACCACAGGAAACCGTACTGGCGGACAGTTCTTGGAACTCATTCGTGAACTGGGCGTGCGCATTCTGCCCAACACGGCGGGCTGCCATTCCGTGAAAGAGGCGGTGATCACGGCGCAGATGGCGCGCGAACTCTTCGGCACGGACTGGATCAAGCTCGAGGTGATCGGCCATCACGACACGCTGCAGCCGGATGTGTTCGGTCTGGTGGAAGCTGCGCGCATCTTAAGTTCGGAGGGGTTCAAGGTGTTTCCGTACACGACCGACGATCTGGTGGTGGCGGAGCGGCTGCTGGAAGCGGGATGCGCGGTACTGATGCCCTGGTGCGCGCCCATCGGTTCGGCGCGTGGTCCGGTGAACGTGGACGGGCTGCGAGCCATCCGGGCACATTTTCCCGATGTGCCGCTGATCGTGGATGCCGGGCTCGGACGCCCATCGCACGCGGCCATGGTGATGGAGCTGGGGTTCGACGCCGTTCTCCTCAACACCGCAGTGGCAAAGGCCAGCGATCCTGTTGCGATGGCAGCCGCCTTCGCCGAAGTGGTGGAGGCCGGCCGCAATGCCTTCCTCGCCGGGCCGTTGGAGCCACGCGACATGGCCGTTCCCTCAACCCCCGTTATTGGCAAAGCCGTGTTTGAATGAAGCTCGATCCCTTTTATCTCATCGTCGACAGCGCCGAGTGGATTGCGCGACTGGTGCCTCTGGGCACGAAACTGGTACAATTGCGTATCAAGGAGATGGACGAGGCGAACCTCAAATCTGAGATCGCCGAGGCGAAGCGCATCTGTGCCGATCACGATTGCCAGCTCATCGTCAACGACCATTGGCGGCTCGCCATCGAAACGGGTTGCGATTTCATCCATCTTGGGCAGGAGGATCTGGCGGGAGCCGATCTCGGTGCGATCCGCGCGGCGGGTCTGAAACTCGGCATCAGCACCCATGACGGGCCTGAACTGCGCACCGCGCTGGCGGGAAAACCCGATTATGTGGCGCTCGGCCCGGTCTACCCGACAATTCTGAAGAAAATGAAATGGGCACCGCAGGGGCTCGATCGGCTGGCCGACTGGCGAAAGCGCGTCGGCGATGTGCCGCTGGTGGCGATTGGCGGACTGAACCCCGAGCGATTGCCCGGCGTGTTCGAAGCGGGTGCGAACAGCGCCGCCGTGGTGACGGACATCACGCTGAATGCCGATCCTGAAGCGCGCACCCGCGAATGGCTGGCGGCAACGGAACAATGGCGATGAGCGCCGCGCATGTGCTGGTGATCGCGGGATCGGATTCGTCCGGCGGGGCCGGTCTTGCGCGCGACATCGAGACGATCTCGGCTCTCGGCATGAAAACCTGTCTGGCGGTGACAGCGGTGACCGTGCAGACGCATGAGGCGGTGGAGCGCATCGATCTCTGCCCCAGCGAGCTGGTGGAAGCGCAGATTTCCGCCGCCCTTTCGGCGAACCCGGTGGCGGCAATCAAGATCGGCATGCTCGGAAGTCGGAAAACGGTGACCCGCGTTGCAGCCGTTCTGCGCGCGCATGCCGACATTCCGATCGTACTCGATCCGGTGATCGCCTCGTCTTCCGGCCGAGCGCTGCTTGCGGAGGACGCTATCGAAACCATGCGCGAAAGCCTGATGCCGCTTTGCAGCCTCGTCACGCCAAACCTGCCGGAACTGGCGCTTCTGGCGGGTGAGGAAGAGACGGAAAGCGAGGCGAGGCGGCACGAACAAGCAGGCCGATTGCTCGGAGGCGGCGTGCGGGCGCTTCTCGCGAAAGGCGGTCACGCAGAGGGCAATCGTGCCGTCGACACACTCTTTCAGGCGAATAAGCCGCCGCTGCGCTTCGAGGGGCCGCGCCTGCCCGGCACGATGCGGGGCACCGGCTGCATGCTGGCAAGCGCCATCGCCGCAAGCCTTGCCCGGGGCGACACTCTGGAAACCAGCGTACGCACGGCGAAAACCTATCTCTCCGAGCGCTGGCGCACGGGCTGAGCGCCCCGGCGCGATCAGAGAATTTCGGACAGTTTTACGGCGCGACGCTCACGCACCGAAAGAAGGGCGGCATCAGCCAGTGCCAGCGCACGCAGGCCGTCTTCGCCGGATGGCGCCGCCGGCTTTCCTCCCGCGATGGCGGCGACGAAGGCCGCGATCTCCGCGGCATAGGCTTCGGTGTAACGGGTCATGAAGAAATCATGCAGCGGCGGTCGGGTGAAGCCCCGCGCATCGGCGATCTCTATGGAAACGGGGCGCTGGTTTTCCGCCGCGACGGCCCCCTCCGCACCGAGCACTTCGATGCGCTGGTCATAGCCATAGGTGGCGCGGCGCGAATTGGAGATGCTGCATTGGCGGCCCGATGCGGTGGTGAGGATGACCGACACGCTGTCGAAATCGCCCGCCTCCCCGATGGCCGGATCGACCAGCACCGAGGCGGTGGCGAACACCGTGTCCGGTTCCTCGCCGAGAAGAAAGCGCGCCATGTCGAAATCGTGGATCGTCATGTCGCGCAGGATGCCGCCGGACGACTCAATATAGCCGATCGGCGGGGGCCCCGGATCGCGCGAGGTGATCTGCACCATCTCGACAGGGCCGATGCGCCCCTCATCGATTGCTGCGCGCACGGCCGCGAAATGCGGATCGAAACGACGGTTGAAGCCGACCATCAGCACGGCACCCGTTTCCTCCACCACGCCGAGACAGTGCTTGACACGGGCGAGATCGAGATCGATGGGCTTTTCGCAAAACACGGCCTTGCCTGCACGCGCGAAACGCTCGATCAGATCGGCATGCGTGTCGGTGGGCGTACAGACGACGACAGCGTCGATGCTCTTGTCGGTTTCGACCTCATCGATGCTGCACACCGCGCAACCGTAGGCTTCGGCCACGGTCTGTGCTGCATCGGCAAAGGCATCGGAGACGGCGACAAGCCGTGCATCCACACTGGCGGCGATGGCCCTGGCGTGCACCTTGCCGATACGCCCGGCGCCGAGAAGAGCGAAGTTTACGGTCATGAAAGCGTCTTTCTGCCTGGATTTCTAAGAGCTGTCTCTCAGATATAGCTGGCGTTCTCGTGGACGCCGGACTGCACGCCGGTGATCAGCGAAACCACTTCGTTGCCGTCCGTCTTGTCGGCTTCCAGCATGCCGGCGATGCGCCCACGGCGGAACACCCAGATCTTGTCGACCAGGTTGAACACCTGCCTGAGATTGTGGCTGACGAGGATCAGCGGAATGCCGCGCTCCTTCAGGCCGCGAATTATGTTTTCCACCTGAGTGGTTTCCTGAACGCCCAGCGCCGCCGTCGGCTCGTCCATCAGGATCAGCTTCGAGGCGAAGCTGGCCGCCCGGCTGATGGCCACGCACTGGCGCTGCCCGCCCGACATGTTGGCGATGGAATTGTGCAGATTGGGGATTTTCACACCCGTTTTCTCGAGCGCTTCCTGGCTGCGCTGCAACATCTTCTTCTCGTTCAGGAAGCTGAACGGACCGAGATTGAAATAAGTCTCTTCCCGGCCAAGGAAGATGTTCGACGGCACATCGAGATCGTCGGCGAGCGCCAGATTCTGGAACACCGCCTCGATGCCCGCCTCGCGGGCGTCGACGGGGCTGTGAAACTCCATTTCGCGCCCTTCGAAAAGGATTTTGCCAGCGGTCGGACGCTCCACTCCCGTGATCTGCCTGACGAATGTGGACTTACCCGCGCCGTTGTCGCCGACAATGGCCACGTGCTCGCCTTCGAGAAGCTCGAAATCGGCATCTTCCAGCGCGTGCACGCCGCCGTAATGCTTGGTCAGCCCCTCGGTCCTGAGGATAACGTTGCGTTCTTCGCCTGCCATGATTTCCTCCCGAACGTCACCGCGACTGCGGGCGCATACGTTGGCGGTACATATCGGCCACCACGGCGGCGACGATGATCACGCCCTTGATCATTTCCTGATAGTAGGCATCGAGCCGCAGGAAGGTGAAACCTGAGATGATGACACCGAAGATGACGGCGCCGATCAGCGTGCCGACGATGGAGCCGCGCCCGCCCGAAAGCGACACGCCCCCGATAACGGCCATGGCGATGGCGTCGAGCTCGTACATGATTCCCATGCCGGCCTGCGCCGTGAGACCACGTGCCGCGATCACCATGCCGGCAAGACCGGCGAGAAGACCCGCAATGGTGTAGACCAGCACCAGATGCCGCTCGACATTGATGCCCGACATGCGCGCCGCCTGTTCGTTGGAACCGATGGCATAGGTATGCTTGCCGTAGACGGTGTATTTCAGGGCTATATGGAAGAGGAGCGCAATCGCCAGGAAAACGAAGACCGGCGTCATGCCCTGACCGAGAGCTGCAAAACTGTCGGTGGGAAACGAAACCGGCTGGCCCCTCGTGTACCATTTGGCGATGCCGCGTGCCGTCACCATCATGCCGAGCGTGGCGATGAAAGGCGGAATTTTCGTAAAGGCGATCAACAGGCCGTTGATCATGCCCGCCACGATACCACAAGCGAGGCCGACGAGAATGGGAACGATGACGGGAAGATCGGTCAGTTCCGGATAGACCGCGCGCGGGTAAGTGCTCACCTGAGCGAAGCTCATGGCGATCATCGCCGTCGCGCCGACCACCGAACCCGATGAAAGGTCGATGCCCCCGGTGATGATGACCTGCGTGACGCCAATGGCGATGATGCCCACCACCGAAACCTGCAGGATCATGATGGAAAGGCGCTGCGTGTTGAACAGGAAGCTCTGCCCCTGAAAGATCCAACCGAGAAGCTCGAAGATGAGCGCAATGCCGACAAGGCCGAGCAACGCGTTCAACTCGTGGGAGCGCGGTCGCTTCTGGGGCATGTCCGCGGCGCTGCCGGAAACTGCTTGTGCCTGGTTTGCCATCGTTTTTTCCGCCAAGATAGCCGGCTTACACCGGCGGGATGGCAGCGGCCCTGCGGCCGCCGCCGCCAGTCCGGACGATCAGTTCTTGGTCGTAAACTGGTCCATATTATCCGGCGTCACGAGTTGGAAGGGAATATACACCTTCTGATCGACGTCCTCGCCCTTGGCGAGCTTGAGCGCGGCGTCCAGCGCGCCCTTGCCCTGGCCGGCCGCATCCTGAAACACCGTCACGTCGAGATCGCCCGCAGCCATAGCGGCCAAAGCGTCCTGGGTGGCGTCCACACCGCCCACCAGCATCTCATCCATGGAGATATTGGCAGCCTTCATGGCCTGGATCGCGCCGATGGCCATTTCGTCGTTGTTGGAGACGAGTGCGTCGAACTCCAGACCGGCGGACAGCCAGTTGGTCATCAGATCGGTCGCCTCGGTGCGCTGCCAATTGGCGGTCTGCTCTTCCACGATTTCCATGAAGGAACATTCGTCTGTGGCGATCACGTCATGAACGTCCTGCGTGCGCATCCGAGCGGCCTGGTTGGAGAGCTCACCCATCATGACGACGATCTTGGCACCCTCGCCCTTGCCCTGCTCCTTCAACAGCCGGCAGATTTCCTGCGTTTCGAGCGTACCGGACTCACGTTCATCGGATGCGACGAAAGCCTGATTGTCCGGCAGATCGTCGACATTGACCGGTTCGCGGTTGACGAAGACGAGCGGCACGCCTGCATCCGCGGCCGCCTTGGTCATGGCCACCGTGGCGTCGGTGTCGACCGGATTCACAATGACCGCATCGACACCCGAGGCGATGAAGTTCTGGATCTGGTTGAGTTGCTTGCCGACGTCGTTCTGCGCGTCCTCGACCTGAAGTTCCACGTCATCGAGCGTGTCGGCATATTCGACCATGCCATTGCGCAGAACCGTCAGGAAATTGTCGTCGAACAAGGCCATCGAGACACCGACCGTCTCGGCCATCGCCGAAGTCGTCATCAATGCCGAGACGGCAACGCCCATCATAAGCTTTTTCATCTGAATGCTCCTCCACACGATGGGTGCCCGGCAACACCCGCTTTGACCGGAATCGTTCAATGGGAATGCATGAGCCTCCCCCGGCGCATGAACGACCGACTCCTCGCTCTTCAGTCGCCAGACACTCCATCAAAATAGAATGTCAACACCGTTCAAAACTCAATATGTAATATTTATTCTATTTTCTGCATTCTCGTCAAGGCGAAATTCCATTCCATTCCTCGTTCCAGGACTGCTTACTTCTCCGCTCTACGCGAGCGCACGAAAGGCATTGTCTTGGATATGCGCGATGCTTGCCTCAAGAGCGCCACGCAGGTCGTCCGTTTTGTGCACGCTTTCGGCAAAGGGCTCGAACGAGAACGATCCGCGAAAGCCACTCGACAGGAGAGCGGCAAGCTGCTCGACATTGCCGAGCCTGTCACCGCCATCGACCAGAACACGATCTGCGTCACGCATGTCCCGCAGTGAAAGCGCGTTGTCGGCGACGCCGGAAATGTGGACCAGTCCCGTCTCGCGGACAAACAGCTCCTTCTCGCCCGCCAGACAATGGTGGAACGTGTCGTGGACGAGCTGGAAAATGCCATCCGCATTCAGCGATGCAATGGCTTCGACGGCTTCGGATTTGAATCGCAAGGAACAGGTCTCGAATCCCAGCGGCTCGACCAGCCCGACGATGCCGGCCTCTTCCAGAAGCGGCCGCAATGCCTTCAGTGCGATGCGAAGATTGGCCTGACGCTCCCCGTCGCTCCGACCCGTGCCATCGTTGACCGGCACGAGCACCAGCGCCTCGGCGCCGCAGTCCCGTGCATAAGCGATGAGCGCGCGCGCCTCGGCCCCGCGTACGTCATTCCAATCGTTGAAACGCTGCAGAGCGTTGATCGACAGAACACGCAGCCCTCGCGTCTCCGCTGCCCGTCGTATCTCGGTGGGTGGCGTGCCATCCAGGATCGCGTTGCCCTCAAGATCGTTGCGGATCTCCACACCGGTCATGCCGAGCGAAACGGCCAGGTCGAAGAGACTGGAAACCGTGCGGTTGGGCGCGCACATATGATTGAGCGCGAAAAGCGAAGCTGTCGCCGTCATTGCTTTCTCCTCGGGATCAAAGGCCCTCGAGCCTGTTCCCGCAAGGATGTCTGCGCAGCAAAAAACGGTCAATGTAATCCTGAATGAAATTCCATCATCTGTGATGGAAAACAGACCCGAAGTGCAACAAAAACGGATTAAAGGCTTTCAGGCACATGGAAGCCGAAGGGCAGGAAAAGCTGACCTGGTGCTTCACCGGGGCCAGAGTGCACCGCAGTAACCATCAGATCCACCACACTGTTTGCCAACTCGCGCAGAGGTGTCGCGACAATGGCGGTGACGATGTGTTCCTGGAGTGCTGAAGTGGTGTCCGGGGTTACCTCGTTGACGATCACGGAAGGACCTTCGCCCGATATGAACCGTCCATTTCCGATTTCCTCACGCAGCGCAGCGATGGCTCCTTCCATTCCCCCACCAGCCACATAGAAGCCGGCAATGTCCGGATGGCGGGAAATCAGGCTAAGCGTCGCTTCGTGGGTCACTTGACGGGTGTCGAGATTGACCAGCGTTTCCAGCATCTCAAACTCCGGCGCGTGCTCCCGGAAGAAACTGCGGAAGCCAGTCTCGCGCAACTCGTGTCCATGCCAGCGATGACTGCCGACAAACAACGCCACCTTGCCCGGCCGCCGCGCGGTGCGTGAAATCATCCAGGCCGCCGTACGCCCCACTTTCATGTTGTTGGTACCGATATAGCTTTCGCGCACGCCCTGCGCGAAATCCGAGAGTAGAGAAAAAACCGGTTTTCCCTCGGCCTTGAGCGCCTCGACCGCCCGCGTCACCAAGTGATGATCGAGGCACACGGCGCCCACGGCCTGTGTGCGTGCCCCCAATGCAAGGAGCGCCTCCGCCATGTCGCCAGGGGCAGCACTTTTCGCGAACTCGATCTGGGCATGTCCACGAATGTCATCTCGGGCGGCAACCGCTTCTTCCAGTGCCCGCGTGAAGGCCTGATAGAAAGGCTGGCGTGACTTCTGAAGCAGAAAGCCGAGCTCGATGCGCGGCAAATCGGCTGTGATGCGCTGATGTATAAGCGCCGACGCATGATAGCCGATGGTGTTTGCAGCTTCATAGACGCGCCGCGCGGTTTCTTCGCGCACACGATGCCGACCATTCAGAACCCGGTCTACGGTCGCAACGCTGACGCCCGCTCTTTCGGCCAGATCCGCAATGGTGGGGCGCTTTGCCATATCGTCTCCGCAAGTTTTACATCATGATTATAATCACAGAATGATGTTAAATGATAGAAAAACCATCATTCCTCTTGAGCTCTCATCGCCCCGCGCTCTACGCTTTTTAAGCAGAGGAGCGAGGACCATGATCACAGGCCCCATAACCGTGCTGGACACTTCATCGAACGGTCCGGCCGTGCGGCAGCGCAATTACGACCTGACAGGCGCGGACGCGAGGGACGCCGTCGAGCGTGGGCTGGCCTCGGCAGAGTGGTATCACACCGATGTGCCGCGCAAGGAAATGAAGACACTGATGAAGCGCAGCGACACGCCGGCAATTCGCGACACGATCGTCTGGCTCGGCGGAATGGTCCTGTTCGCCGTGATCGCTGCCGCGCTTTGGCCGTCCTGGTGGTCGGCACCGTTCTTTCTGGTCTATGGCGTGCTCTACGGTTCGGCGACGGATTCACGTTGGCATGAGTGCGGTCACGGGACCGCGTTCAAAACACGCTGGATGAACGATGCCGTGTATCAGATCGCTTCATTCATGATCATGCGCAATCCGGTGACCTGGCGCTGGAGCCATGCGCGCCATCATACGGATACCATTGTTGTCGGGCGCGACCCGGAAATCGCCGTGATGCGCCCGCCGGATCTCGCGCGCCTGATCCTCAATGTCTTCGGCGTTGTCGACGCCTGGCATGCGCTCATCGACATGACGCGCAATGCCGCCGGCCGGCTGAGCGCCGCGGAACAGGACTTCATTCCGGAGATGGAGCAGCGAAAGGTGATCCGTGTCGCGCGTATATGGGTGGCAATCTACGCGGCAACGCTCGGCCTCGCCATTGTCGTGAACTCGATTCTTCCCTTCCTGTTGATCGGTGGGCCGCGCCTTTACGGCGCCTGGCATCACGTGATGACGGGTCTGCTGCAACATGGGGGGCTCGCAGAGGATGTGACCGATCATCGGCTCAACAGCCGCACCGTCCTGATGAACCCGGTGAGCCGCTTCATCTATTGGAACATGAATTACCATGTGGAGCACCACATGTTTCCCATGGTGCCCTATCACGCGCTGCCGAAGCTGCACGAGCTGATCAAGCACGACCTGCCGGCGCCGAACCCGTCCATCTTCGACGGCTACCGGGAGATGTTGCCGGCCTTCCTGCGACAGCTGCGTTACGACGACTACTTCATCAAGCGGGAATTGCCGCCGACAGCCAAGCCCTATCGGGAAGAGTTTCATGGCCCCGCCAATCCGCTTTCGACAGACAACTAAGGGGAGGAAATCATGTCGCAATGGATCGAGGCCTGCGGGGTCGACGACGTGGAAGACGAAGATCTTATCCGGTTCGACCACGAGGGACGCACCTTCGCCATTTATCGTAGCCCGGACGCGCTTTTTTATGCGACGGACGGTCTGTGTACGCATGAGCAGGTGCATCTGGCGGACGGCCTCGTGATGGATCACATCATCGAATGCCCCAAGCACAATGGCCGCTTCGACTATCGCACTGGGGAGGCGAAAGGGGCGCCTGTCTGCGTCAACCTCAAGACCTATCCGGTAAAGGTCGAAGACGGCCGCGTGCTGGTCGACATCGCCTGCGCGCGCCGATGAACGGGATGGTTATCATCGGTGCGGGTGAATGCGGCGTTCGCGCGGCATTCACGTTGCGCGAGGCGGGATATCAGGGCGCGGTTACGCTGATTGGCGAAGAGCCGCATCTGCCATATGAGCGCCCGCCCCTTTCGAAGAACACCGCGTCGGCGCCGAAACCAATCGCCGAAGAGGAACACTACGCAGAAGCCGGCATCGAACTGCGGCGCGGTTTACGTATCGCCGGCATTGAACCGGCAACGCGTCAGGTCGTGGTCGATGGTGGCGAAAAACTGTCCTACGACAAGCTGTTGATCGCCACCGGCGCGCGGGCAAGAGTCTTTGCCGGTCTGGAATGCGCCCAGACACTGCGTACGCTCGAGGACGCACAGACGATTCTGACCGTTCTGAAATCAAGCCGACGGATCGCCGTGATCGGCGGAGGATTCATCGGCCTCGAACTCGCTGCCACGGCCCGGGCTCTCGGAACGCAGGTGACGGTGCTTGAAGCCGCCGACCGGCTGATGGCGCGCATCGTACCAATCGAAATCGCCGCGGTTTTCGAGAAGCGTCACCGAGCCGAAGGGGTGAGGTTCATCTTCTGCGCGCAGGTGCTGCAAGCCGGACCGGATGGTGTTGTTCTCACGGATGGTCGGCATATCGACGCCGACATCGTAATTGCCGGTGTGGGCGCCCTTCCTGAAACGCGATTGGCTGAGGAAGCCGGCCTCGCAGTCAATAACGGCATTGTTGTCGACAACAGGTTCGCCACACAAAACCCGCATATCTTCGCGGCGGGCGATTGCTGCAATTTTCCCTTTCGCGGCCAACGCGTTCGGCTGGAAAGCTGGCGCGCATCGCAAGACCAGGGCGCACATGCCGCCCATGCGATGCTGGGCGCGCAGAACGCCTTTTCAACTACGCCCTGGTTCTGGTCGGATCAGTACGATCTCGGCCTTCAGATCGCCGGCTTGCCCGATCTCGCTCGCCCTTTCATCCATCGCGATCTCGGTGACGGCGCTTTCGTTCTGTTTCAGACGGACGAACGTGGATGTCTTTTTTCCGCGAGTGGGGTGGGTTCGGGCAACGCCGTCGCCCGGCACATATCCATCGCCGAGAAACTGATCGAACGGGCGCAGCCCGTGCCGCCCGATCTTCTGGACAATCCGGACGTGAACCTGAAGAAACTTCTGAAGGGATAAGCCGTGAAAATTTCCAAACGCCTGACCGTTCACGACCTGCTTGTGCTGCGCGGCGAACGCCAACTCTCGATGTTGCGTGTCGAAACCCTGGATGAGGCCGAAGCGGCTGAACGCGCCGGCATCGACCTGGTATCGGTGCCGCCTGTCCTCATGCTCGATCCCAACTTTCGCGATGCCGCCCCGACCGTTTTTGCCGTGCCGGGCGCGAATTTCTATGAAATCGGCACAACGGACGACTTCGTTCGCTGGGCCTTCCGGCTGGTTCGCGCGAGCGCCGATGCGGTCTATTGCGCGGCAGGCACGTCGACCATCGCGCGGCTCGCCGCCGATGGTATTCCGGTCTGCGGTCATGTGGGTCTGATTCCCTCCAAAGCGACGTGGACTGGCGGGTTCAAGGCCGTCGGAAAAACCCTTGAGAGCGCTCAACACGTCTGGCAACAAGTAAAGGCGCTGGAAGGCGCCGGTGCGTTTGCAGCCGAGATCGAGGTGGTGCCCGACCTCATTGCCACGGAGATTACCCGGCGCAGCACGCTTTTCATGATCTCCATGGGCGCAGGCGCGGGCTGCGATGCGCAGTATCTCTTTTCCGACGATGTGCTTGGGGCGAATACCGGACACGTGCCACGTCACGCGAAAGTGTATCGGAATTTCGCTGCCGAACGTGCGCGGCTTCAGGATGAGCGCATTGCCGCCTATGGCGAATTCGCCCAAGACGTTCGCTCGGGCGCTTACCCCGAAAAGAGCAACACCGTTGCCGGCGACGAGGATACGCTAAGGCGGTTTCAATCCTGGATCGATGGCGTATAAATTCCAGCGCCCGCTCGGGCATCCATTCCGCAACCCACCAGTTCAGGCGCGCCATGACCGAGAAGACGTTTCACATCAATCTCACCTGCGAGGACCGCCCCGGCATCGTTGCCGCGGTGACGACGGAACTCGCCGGTCTGGGCGCGAACATCGCCGAATCCAACCAGTTCTGGGATCGTCAGACCAACCGCTTTTTCATGCGCATCGCCACCACCGCGCCCGAGGGCGTGGAGCGCGACGGTCTCTTGCGCGCGCTGGAACCGGCCATTGCCCGCTTCGACATGAAGACCGCAATCACCGACACGACACGGCGGCCGAAGATCGTCATCATGGTGTCGAAGTTCGATCATGCGCTTCTGCACCTGCTCTACCAGATCCGCGTCGGCTGGCTCGACGCCGAGGTGGTGGCCATCGTTTCCAATCACGAGGATTCACGCGGCACGGCGGAGATGGAGGGCATTCCCTATCACTGCTGGAAGGTGACGAAGGACAATAAGGCCGAGCAGGAGATGAAGCTTCTCGAACTGTTCAGGGAAACCGGCGCCGATCTCGTCATTCTCGCGCGCTACATGCAGGTGCTCTCCAACGACCTGTCCAACCGGCTCTACGGCAAGGTGATCAACATTCATCATTCGTTTCTGCCGAGCTTCAAGGGTGCAAAGCCCTATCACCAGGCGCATGAGCGCGGGGTGAAGCTGATCGGTGCTACGGCGCATTATGTGACGCCGGATTTGGACGAGGGACCGATCATCGAGCAGGAAACCGAGCGTGTGACCCATGCCATGACGGCGGAGGATTTCGTCGCTACCGGCCGCGACATCGAAAGTCGGGTTCTGGCTCGCGCGGTCAAGCTGCACCTGGAGAACCGGGTCATGATGAACGGCCACAAGACCGTTGTTTTCGGATGACACGCGGTCAAGGCATGGGCGGTCAGCCTGCCGCAGCGGGGTTCCTTCTGCGTGCGCGGAAGGCAAGCAGAAAGGCGAGGCCGAGCATGGTGGCGGTGATGGCGTAGAGCGCGAGCGCGATCGGGCTTGAAAACAGAATCTGGAAATCGCCGTTCGAGATGGAAAGCGCGCGGCGCAGATTGTTTTCCATGTCGGCTCCCAGAAGCAACCCCAGAATGACCGGCACCAGCGAAATGCCCAGCATGCGCAGGATATAGCCCATCACGCCGAACCCGACCATGACGAACAGGTCGAAGGTCGAATGGCCGATCGAGTAGACGCCGAGAAAACTCACCATCACCACGAAAGGCATCAACACCCATTGGGGCATGGAGAGCATGCGCGTGAAAAGGCCGATCATCGGAATGTTCATGATGAGCAGCGCGACATTGGCGAGATAAAGCGCGGCGATGAGGCCCCAGACCAGTTCCGGCTGCCGGTCGAAGAGCAGCGGGCCGGGCTGAATGTTGAGCGAGATGAGCAGCGCCAGCATGACGGCCGTGGTGCCGCTGCCGGGCACGCCGAGCGTGAGCATGGGAATGAGCGCGCCGCCGGACGCGGCGTTGTTGCCGGCTTCCGGAGCGGCGATGCCGCGCGGGTCGCCCTGGCCGAACTTGCCGTCCTTGGCGCTCCAGCGCTGCTCGGCGATGTAAGACATGAACGCGCCGAGCGATGCGCCGGCGCCCGGCAGGATGCCGCAGACGAAACCGATGACCGAGCCGCGGAAATTGGCCCAGCCGCCCGCCATCATGTCCTTGAAACGCGGCAGGGCGCGGCCGAGCGGCACCATCTTCGCCTCGCCTTCATGCACCCGCTCCAGATAGACGAGCACTTCCGAAATCGCGAACAGACCGACAATCGCAACGATCGGGTCGA
Organism: uncultured Nitratireductor sp.; assembly: GCF_913053745.1. Lineage (GTDB taxonomy): Bacteria > Pseudomonadota > Alphaproteobacteria > Rhizobiales > Rhizobiaceae > Nitratireductor. The sequence goes on along the minus strand of NZ_CAJXGF010000002.1, from coordinate 21,380 downwards.
ATCCGTCGTAAAGATGGAACGAACCGAGCGTGTATCGCGCCGTGCCGGTGGCAGGGTCGAGGCCGACCGTGGCGATCATCAAGCCGATGAAGGCGGCAAGCAATGTCTTGAACGGATTGACCGAGGTGATGCCGCCAATGGTGGCGAAGGCCATGACATAGAGCGCGAAATAGTCTGCCGGACCGAAATAGATGGCAGCTTTGGCCAGAAGCGGCGCAAACAGCGTCAGCCCGATGGTGGCGAAGGTGGCACCGACGAAGGAAGCGACGGCCGAGATGGCAAGCGCCTCCGACGCCTTGCCGGCCTGCGCCATGGGATAACCGTCCAGCGTCGTCATGATGGCCGGCTCATCACCGGGGATGTTGAGCATGATCGACGAGATGCGCCCGCCATACATGCAGCCGTAATAGATGCATGACAGCATGATGAGCGCCGAGGTGGGCTCCAGCCCGAGCGAGAAGGCAAGCGGTATGAGAATGGCGACGCCGTTCACGGGCCCAAGCCCCGGCAGAGCGCCGATCAGTGTCCCCACAAAGCAGCCGAACAGCGCCAAAGCCAGGTTGGTGGGCGTGATAGCAACCGCAAAGCCTTGCGCAAGAGCGGATAGCATGTCCATGGAGTCAGCTCACGAATTCTGGAAGAAGCGGCAGCGGCAATCCGAGCAGCCTGTCGAAGGTAAGGAACAGGACCGCGCTCATGACCGCCGCCGAGAGGATGGATTTCGGCCAGGAGCTGCGCAGAATGCGCCCGAAAAGCGCGACGGCAATGAAGGTGGCGAGCGGAAAGCCGAGCACCTCCAGAAAGCCGGCATAGGCAAGCAGGAGCGAGACCGCCGCCACCTGCAAAAAAAGCGGCTTGCCCGTGACCCAGCCCGGCTCCTCGTCCGGCCGAACGATCATGACCAGGCTGAGGATGGCCGCAGGCACGGACAGCATGATGGGAAAGGCCGCGGGGCCGAGAGGGTCACCGAAGCTCGCCTCATAGTCCCCCGCGGTCACGCCGTACCAGATCGAAATGGCCAGAAGAAAAAGGCCGACGATCCTGTCTGTCACTTGATGACTCCGATCTCCTGGGAAATCTTGCGCATCTGATCGGACTGGTCCTTCACATAGGCTTCAAATTCGTCGCCGCCGCGCCAGACCGGCACCAGGCCGTTGGCCTTGGCGGTCTCTTTCCAGTCGTCGGTGTCATAAAGCTTCTGCAGGCGCTCGACCCAGGCATTGTAGCCGTCGTCTGAAACCTCGCCACCCGTATAGAAACCGCGCCAGTTATAACCGGTCACGTCGAGTCCTTGCTCCTTGGCGGTGGGCGAATCCGGGAATGCGGGAATGCGGTCGTCGGAGAGGGCCGCAAGAATGCGGATGTCGCCCGACTCCACAAATCCAGCAATCTCGCCGAGATCGGTGGAGACCGCCTGAACCTGGCCGCCGATCATCTGCGTGACGGCCGGGCTGCCGCCGTCGAACTGGACCCATCGAATCTGCTTGTACTCGTCGCCTGAAAGGCCTGCCGCCTGTGCCAGCATGAGAAGGCGGATATGGTCCCAGCCACCCGCGCCGGAAGAACCTGCAACCGCAAGCGCGCTCGGATCGTCCTTAAGCGCTGCGACCAGATCGTCGAGCGTCTCGAAGTCCGAATCCTTCGGCACGACGATCACGCCGACATCGGTGCCAAGCATCGCCACCCAGCGCATAACGGATGTGTCTGCCGGATATTTGCCCTGTGCGATCTGCGTGACGCCGACCGTGGACGTGGCGACCATCAGTTCCGCATCATCGGCACGCGACGACATGACGTCGGCATAAGCGACGGCACCCACGCCGCCTGGCATGTTGGTGACCTGTACCGGTGCGTCCACCAGCTTCTGATCGAAGAGCATCTTGCCGATAGTGCGGCAGGTGAAGTCCCAGCCGCCGCCCGGATCGGCGGGAGCAATGCATTCGGCCGCTGCCGCGCCGGCAACGGAAAGCGACGTCCACACGACGGCGGCTCCGAAGAGTTTCGATAATTTTCTCATCAAGTCCTCCCTGGTTGAAACCGAAATCCCAAGTTCCGAAAACCGGTCTTGCCCGACCGGCCTCAGCCTCCTTCAACGAAACCGCGGGCACCGAACAAGCGGCGCGAATCCTCCAGCGCCCGCAGTATCTGTCCGCGTACATCCCGCGCATGCCTTCGAATGGCGGCGGCAGCCTCCTCGCTCTTCCGCTGCCTCACAAGTCCGATGATTTCGTTGTGCTCGCGGTGGGCGACCGCACGGGCTTCCGGCGAACTGGCCACCAACCACCGGGCACGGATCGTGCGGTTGACCGCATCCTGAACCGCATCGCGCAGAAAGCGGTTTCCAGAAAGGGCGGCGAGTTGCACATGCACATCGAGCCCTGCCTCGAACCAATCGTCCGGCGTGAAATCGCTCAAGCCCTGGTCGACGGTGCGCAAGATGACGTCCAGCTCTTCCGGCTTCGCCCGTTCACAGGCCAGACGGATCGCCGCATCCTCGACGATCTCGCGATACTCGAAAATTTCTTCGAGCTGGTGCAGGTCGAAGGGCGCGATGGCATAGCCCCGCTCCGCCTTCACCACCAGACCTTCACGGATCAGTTCTGCCAAAGCCTGTCGGATGGGCGTTCGCGAAACGCCATAGGCGGATTCCAGGGAGCGCTCCGAGACGACCTCGCCCGGTGCCAGCTTCAACGACAGCACATCGCCGCGAATGCGCGACAGGACACGCTCGCCGAGCGGTTGGTCCGAACTGTCTCTCGCAGCTTCCCCCATGACGACCCTGCGTTCCTCCCCGCATGCACGGCGGACGGGAGAGCCTCCCTGCACGCCACTCCGCCTTTTCTCGAACGGCCATTGACCGCACTTCACAAGACGGTATACCAATTCGGTCTACCGATGCAATCAGCTGGGAGGAAAAATCGTGACGGCGCCAACCGGCCACCATGTGAAAGGCTTTCCACAGACCGTCAGCGTCATCGAGGTCGGCCCCCGCGACGGATTGCAGTCGGAACCGGAATTCATGCCTACGGACAAAAAGATCGCGCTCGTGAACTGTCAGATCGAAGCCGGCATACGGCATCTGGAGGTGACCTCATTCGTTTCTCCGCGCGCCGTGCCGCAGATGCGCGATGCAGCGGAGGTTCTGGCCGGTATCGATCGGACAAAGGGAGCGGTGCTGACCGCACTGGTGCCCAACGCCAAGGGCGCGGAGCGCGCGGCCGAGGCGGGTGTCGACGCCATGGTGGTTTTCATGTCGGCATCGGAGAGCCACAATTTGAAGAATGTGAACCGAACGCGCACGCAGTCGCTGGAAGGTTTCGCCGAAATCGTACGCATCGCCGGAGATGCGGACATTCCCGTTTTCGGCGCGATTGCCACCGCGTTCGGTTGCCCCTTCGAGGGCGATGTGCCGATCAATTCTGTCGTGGACATCGCACGTGCCTATCGCGACATGGGCATCACCATGCTCTCGCTCGGCGATACGACCGGCATGGCGACCCCGCCGCTGGTGCAGGAACGCTGCCAGGCGCTTGGCCAGACCGTGCCGGAGGCCGACATCGCGCTGCACTTCCACAACACGCGCGGCGTGGGGCTGGCCTGCGTCTATGCCGGGCTTCTGGAAGGCATCACCCGATACGAGGCCAGCATAGGCGGCCTCGGCGGCTGCCCCTTCGCGCCCAAAGCCACCGGCAATATCTGCACCGAGGATCTGGTTTACATGCTGGACGAATGCGGCGTTGAAAGCGGTATCGACCTTCGAAAGCTTGTCGACGTCTCGCGACAGGCCGAAACGGCCATCGGACGCATCCTGCCCGGACAGGTCATGAAGGCGGGGCCCAGGCTGCAAACCTATGGCATGGATAGCGTTGCGACCGCGAATGGCTGACGACATGACCGAGATGAAAGCCCCGCTCGATGGCATCAAGGTGATCGACCTGACGCGCGTTCTTTCGGGTCCCTTCTGTACGATGATGCTCGGCGACATGGGCGCCGAGGTCATCAAGGTAGAGCCTGCCAAGGGCGATCCGATCCGTGAGCAGGGGACGCTTCGCGGAGGGTTCTCGGCGTACTATGCAAGTTTCAACCGCAACAAGAAGTCGGTCGTTATCGATCTCTACAGCGAACGCGGACGGAAAGTTCTGGAACGCCTGATCGTTGGCGCGGACGTGCTCATCGACAATTTCCGCCCCGGCGTGATGGCAAAAATGGGCTTCGCCGAAGACCGCCTGAAGGATCTCAACCCCCGCCTGGTAACCGCCAATGTGAACGGCTACGGCTCGACAGGTCCCTATGTGAAACGTCCCGCGTTCGACTTCATCGCCCAGGCCATGAGCGGGCTGATGAGCGTCAACGGCGCGGACGGCACCGAGCCGATGCGCGTTGCGCAACCGATTACCGATCTGGTCGCCGGGCTCTATTGCGCGTTCGGCATCGTCAGCGCGCTGCGCGCCCGCGATCTGAACGGCTCGGGACAGCATGTGGAAACCGCGATGATGAACGGCGCGATCAGCATGATGGCTTATCTTGCGTCCGAATACTTCACCACCGGGAATCTGCCCGCCCGCACCGGCAACGACCATCCGCTGGTCGCGCCCTACGGACTTTTCAGGGCCGATGACGGAGAGATCGCCGTAGCGCCGTCGAACGATGTGATCCTGAAGCGGTTCCTCGATGCGGTGGGGCTCGGTCACCTGCTGGAAGATCCGCGTTACGACACCAATGAGAAGCGCTTCGCCCGACGCCTCGAACTCAATCAGATGATTGACGGGGCTGTCGGATCCGACACGCAGGAGGCCTGGATCGCCCGCCTCAATGCCGCCGGTGTGCCATGCGGAAAGGTACAGAATCTGGCCGAGGCGCTGGACGACCCACAGACGCGCGCGCAGGAAATGGTGATCGAGGTGGACCAGCCGGATCACGGGCCAATCCGCATGCTGGGCTTTCCGGTGAAACTGAGTCGCACACCCTGCCGGCTGCACCATCCGGCACCGGCGCTGGGCGCGGACACGAAAGCGGTGCTGGAGGCCGCCGGCTTTACACCCGAAGAAATCGACCGCCTTGCCAGCGACCATACGATCGACATCGGCTGAGAGCCCACCCCTTGGATCGACGCCGAACGCCCCCATATGCCGGAAAGTGACTTCCTCTCCGGAGCTTCCCAGATGATCCCCTTTTCCGTTCTAGACCTGGCTCCCGTCCCTGACGGATCGAGCGTTGAAGACGCCCTGCGCAACACGCTCGACCTCGCCCGCAACGCCGAAAGCTGGGGGTATCGCCGCTTTTGGCTCGCCGAGCATCACAACATGGCCGGCATTGCCAGCGCGGCCACGGCGGTGCTGATCGGTCAGGTGGCGGCGGCGACAAGCACCATCCGCGTCGGCGCGGGCGGCGTGATGCTGCCCAACCACGCACCCCTGATCGTCGCCGAGCAATTCGGCACGCTCGCCACGCTTTATCCCGACCGCATCGACCTTGGCCTCGGTCGTGCACCCGGCACCGACATGGCGACGGCGCGGGCGCTCCGGCGAGGGCTGGAGGATGGCGACGGTTTCCCGCGCGACGTCATGGAACTGATGACCTATCTGGGCAGGGACCAACCCGGCCAAAAAGTGCGCGCCATCCCCGGACGCGACACGCATGTGCCGGTCTGGATTCTCGGTTCCAGTCTCTATGGCGCACAACTTGCAGCCCATCTCGGCCTTCCCTACGCGTTTGCCTCGCACTTCGCGCCTGCCGCGCTGGAACAGGCAATTGAGGTTTACCGCCAGACATTCCGGCCCTCCGAACATTTGGAAAAGCCGCATTTCATGATGGCGCTCAACGTGTTTGCCGCCGACACGGACGCGGAGGGGCAGTTTCTTAAAACGTCCATGCAACAGGCCTTTGCCAATCTGCGCACCGGGCGACCGGGGCCCCTGCCCCGCCCGGTGGAGAATGTGGAGGAAACCTTCGAGCCCACCATCGCCGCAGGCGTGGCCCAAGCGCTTGCCTGCACGGCGGCCGGCAGCCCAGACACGGTGCGCGATGCGCTGAACGGATTTATTGCGCGCTACGAGCCCGACGAAGTCATCGTCACCGGACAGATTCACGATCACGATGCAAGGTTGAAATCCTTCCGCCTCACTGCGGAAATTCTTGCTGGAACCGGAACGTTATGAACGGTCCGGACCGGCTATGAAACGACGAAATCTCTAAGCTGAATCTGTTTTAAGCCTGAACCGATCCATAAATTTTGGAAAATTTAGTCGTTTAGACCTTAAAAATAGCAAATTAAGACCAAACGATTTTCCCCTCCTGTTATCGTCATGAAAACAAGAGCGCGGCCCAAACGCGCCTTCGACGAACATTAATGGGAGAGAGACATGTCGTCCTCGCAAAAGGCCCTGCCGAGCTTACCGCTCGCGCTGACGCCGGTGTTGCTTACGCTCATCGTGCTCGGCGTACAGCTCTTCTACTTCGACGACTTCACGCCGCATGTGCCTTTGGCCATCGGCCTGGCCATCACCGGCCTTGTCGGCATCAAGCTGGGTTTCGACTGGGAAGATATCGAAAAAGGCGTGTTCCACGTCATTCATGTGTCGCTGCCTTCCGTCTCGGTGCTCATCACGGTCGGTATGATCATCGGCGTGTGGATCGCGAGCGGCACCGTGCCGACACTGATCTATTACGGCCTCACAATTCTGTCGCCGCAGATATTCCTCGCCGCGGCCATGCTCTTATGCGCGGTCGTTTCGCTGTCGCTCGGCACCTCATGGGGCACGGTCGGCACGGTCGGCCTGGCGCTGATGGGTATTGGCGCCGGGTTCGGCATTCCCGTCTACTGGACGGCGGGCGCGGTGGTTTCCGGCGCGTTCTTCGGCGACAAGGTCTCGCCGCTCTCCGACACCACCAACCTGGCGCCGGCGGTGACGGGTGTAGACGTGTTCTCGCACATCAAGAACATGATGCCGACGACCATTCCTTCCATGCTCATCGCGCTCGGCATCTATTTGTTCGCCGGTTATGCGTTGATCGAATCGGGCGGTGCGTCCTTCGAAAAGATCACCGCGATCACCTCGTCGCTCCAGGAAAATTTCGTGATTTCGCCCTGGCTCCTTCTGCCGGCCATTCTGGTGATCGCGCTGGCGGTGAAGCGCATGCCGCCGATCCCGTCTCTTTTTGCCGGCGTTCTGGCTGGCGGCCTGACGGCGATGATCGCGCAGGGCGTGGGGCTGCACGATGTCTTCACCTATGCCAATAGCGGCTACAAGATCGACACCGGCGTCAGCGAAATCGACTCGCTGCTCAATCGCGGCGGAATCCAGTCGATGATGTGGACGATCTCACTGGTTCTGATCGCGCTCGGCTTTGGCGGCGCGCTGGAGAAAACCGGCTGCCTCGAGACCATTATCAAAGCGATCATGACCCAGGTGCGCAGCTTTGCCGGCATCCAGACTGCAGCGGTCGGCACCTCCATGGCGACCAATCTGGTGGCGGGCGACCCCTATCTTTCCATCGCATTGCCCGGGCGCATGTATGCACCGGTTTATCGCGGCATGGGCTATTCCACGCTCAACCTATCGCGGGCGATCGAGGAAGGCAGCACTTTGATCTCGCCGCTCGTTCCGTGGAATGCGGGTGGTGCGTTCGTGATCAGCGCACTGGCGCTCGGCGTTTCCGACGGTCATCTGGAGAACCTGCTCTATATACCGCTCGCCTTCGCCTGCTGGCTGTCGCCGGTGATCGGTCTCGCCTACGCCTATACGGGCTTCTTCTCGCCGCGTGCCAGCGAGGCAGAGATTCAGGGCTGGCACGACAGTGGCGAAACCATTGCGGATCTGAGCGACCACGGCTGGGAAACACCACCTGCGCCGAGCACCGCTCCGGCGGAATAGAACCCGACGATACGAGCGGGCCTCCTAGCCGGGGCCCGTTCGGCAATTCAGCGGGCGGGAAAATGAAACGGCTCGCCCGCGAACGCCTCCGCACCCCGGCCGATCGCGTGAATCGCGCTGATCATCCGGCCATCGCGCTCTAGCAGACGGTCGCCCAGTGCCACGATGCGCCGGTTGGGCGTAGCGCTGGGCGCGCGTTCGCGCAGCATCTCCGCCAGGGCGAATTCGTCCATCTCGCGCGCGAAGGCATTGGCGATGACATAGGCTGCGGCCGTGGAACGGCTGATCCCGGCATGGCAATGCACCACCATCGGCGAACGCCAATCCCAATCCTGTGCGAAATCGAGCAGGCGCTCGACATGATCGAGCGCCGGCGCGATGAGGCCAGGACGTAGATCCGCTATGTCGTGCATGGCGAGATGCAGGCGGTTCGGCACGGCGCTGGCATCGTCCAGAGCCTGCGGTTCGCCGCTCGAAATGAGCGAGACCATGTGGCGTGCGCCGGTTGCCTTGAGCATGCGCTGCAAATGCGCGCCGGGGCAGACATAAAGCATTACGCCTCTCCGCCCTTCCAACCATCCAGCGCCGCACGCAGACGTTCGAAATCCCGGTCTTCGCCTGGAAGACCTATACGGAGGCAGTCCGGCCGTCCGGCGAAGCGCCGTACGAGAATGCCATTGCGACCAAGACGTTCGAAAAGCTTGGCCGCATGCGGGCGGCGCAGGAAGCGAAAGAGGTCCGTGCCACTCTCGATGTTCAATCCAGCATGGGCGAACAGTGAATCCAGCCGTGTACGCGTCTTGATGAGCTCCTGCCGCATGGCACTCTGCCAGTCGCGATCGTCAAGCGCTTCGAGCCCCGCATGAAGCGCCGGCCCCGCGACAGCCCAGGGCCCCAGCCAGGCCGAAAGCCTTTGGGCGATTTCTTCGGAGGCAAGGGCGAAGCCGAGCCGCAAACCCGCCAGGCCGAAAAATTTTCCGAAAGAGCGAAGCACCACGATGTTGCCGATTTCCACATCGCCGGCAACGCTTTCTGCCCTCGGGCCAACATCCATGAAGGCTTCGTCCACAAGCAGAATTCCACCATTGCCGCGCATGTTTTCGGCAAGTTCAAGCAGTTCGTCGCGACCGATCAGTCGTCCATCCGGATTGTTGGGATTGACCACCACGGCGAGTCGGGCGGCTGGAAGCATGCCGAAATCGTCGACCTCCTCAACCTTGTGGCCGACAAGCGCGGCGACGCGCGAATGCTCGGCATAGGTGGGCCCCAGAATGCGCGCCGATCCCGGCGCCGGAAGTGAAGCGACCAGTGGCAGAAGAAGCTGCGTTCCGGGCGCAACGATGACATTGGCCGCAGACGGCGCGCCGTAATATCGGGCGGCACGATCCGCCAGCGCGGCCATGTCGGCCTCTTCCGGCAGGCGCGCAAGGACGCTGGCGGGCGGCGGCGAAAAAGGATAGGGGTGCGGGTTGATGCCGGTGGACAGATCGAGCCAGGGCGTCGGGGCACCTGGAAACAGCGTTGCCGCCCGGACGAGACTGCCGCCGTGATCGGTCACCCTGTCCGTCGCCCGGTCAGCCAATCGAGGCCCGATGTCCATTCTGATCGCCCTTTCCTCCATGCTGGTCGAGCTCGCCATCGGTTATCCCGAGCGGCTCTTTCGCCTGATCGGCCATCCCGTCACCTGGATCGGCCGTCTTATCGCCTTCGCGGACGCTCGATGCAATGTCGAAACCCTTTCGCCCGGCGCGCGCCGGCTGAACGGTGTGCTGGCGCTGGCCGCCATTCTGGCACTCGCAGGTTTGGCCGGCTGGTTGATCCAGACGACCCTTTCCGGCTGGGCCGGGCTGCTGGTCGCGGCCCTTGCCGGCAGCACGCTGATCGCCCAACGGAGCCTTGCAAGCCACGTGACAGCGGTGGCGGACGGGCTCGACACCGGCGGGCTGGCGGAGGGTCGCAGGGCGGTTTCGCAAATCGTTGGCCGCGATCCCGAAAGCCTCGACGAAGCCGGCGTTTCGCGCGCAGCCATCGAGAGCCTTGCCGAAAACTGTTCCGACGGCGTGGTGGCGCCGGTGTTCTGGCTGGCGGTCGGCGGACTGGCGGGCGGCGCGCTCTACAAAGCCGCGAACACGGCCGATTCCATGATCGGCCACAAGACCGCACGGCATTGTCATTTTGGCTGGGCGGCGGCGCGTTTCGACGATCTGATCAACCTTCCTGCGTCGCGTCTGACAGCGCTTCTCTTCATTGCCGCCGCATTCTTCATGCGCGACGCTTCGGCAGGCGCGGCATGGAGCGCCGTGCGCCGCGATGCGCACCGCCATCGCTCGCCCAATGCCGGCTGGCCGGAAGCGGCCATGGCGGGCGCACTCGGCCTGGCCCTTGCCGGGCCGCGCCGCTATGACGGTGAAATGGTGGAGGATGCGGTGATGGGAGATGGTGGCCGCCGCGCAACCAACGCCCACGACATTCGCCGAGCGATCACGCTCTACCGGATCGCGGACGGGCTTTTGATCGGGCTTGTGGTGATTGCCGCAGGCCTGTGGCATATGGCGTTCCGAGCCTAGAATTCGATGCCCTTCTGCGCTTTCACTCCGGCGGCGAAATGGTGCTTCATCTGCCCCATTTCCGTGACCAGATCGGCGGCCTCGGTGAGCGCCGGCTTGGCGTTGCGTCCCGTGACGACGACATGAAGGTCTTCACGCCGGTCGGTCAGTGCCTTCGCGACGCGTTCGAGATCGAGATAGTCGTAGCGCAGGGCGATGTTCAGCTCATCGAGAACCACAAGACCGATGGTCGGATCGGCCATGAGTTCCTCGGCCTTTCCCCAGGCCCGCTCGGCGGCGGCGATATCGCGCTCGAGGTCCTGCGTTTCCCAGGTGAAGCCCTCGCCCATCGTATGCCACGAGACGCGGTCGCCGAAGGCCGCGAAAGCATCTTTCTCGCCGCAGTGCCACGCGCCCTTGATGAACTGCACGACGCCCACCCGGCGGCCATGGCCGAGCATGCGCAGGGCAAGCCCGAAGGCGGCGGTGGATTTTCCCTTGCCCGGCCCCGTATTGACGATCAGAAGCCCCTTTTCGACCGTCTTGTCGCCCACTTCGGCATCCTGAACGGCCTTGCGTTTGATCATCTTGGCCTTGTGGCGTTCGGCTTCGTTTGCGTCGATCTCTCGCATATCACTTCACTTTCATGGGTAGGCCGGCAACCACCAGCGTGACGCTGTCGGCGGCAGCGGCGATCTTCTGATTCAAAAAACCCGCCTCGTCGCGGAACCGGCGCGCCAGCGCGTTTTCGGGCACGATGCCGAAGCCAACCTCGTTGGAGACGAGAACCGTGGTTCCCTCTCTGGCGGCAAGCGCTACCAGCAGCCCCTCGCCGGCGGGTTTCGGCTCATGGTTGTTCAGCATCAGATTGCTGAGCCACAGGGTCAGGCAATCGATCAGAACCGTTTCGCGGGCCGGCAGTTTTTCAAGCATGCCCGGCAGGTCGAGCGGGACATCGTGCGTCTGCCACGCCCCTTCGCGCCGGGCGCGGTGGATCGCGATGCGCTCGCGCATCTCGTCATCGAAGGCCTGCGCGGTGGCGATGTAGTGCCAGGGCGCGGACGCAGCCTCGATCAGCGTTTCGGCATGGCGGCTTTTGCCGGAGCGCGCCCCGCCCAGAACGAGATGAAGAGAACGCATCACGAAGCCTGACCGGCTAGCCGACAAGCTGTCCGGCAAGGAACGTTATGCCGACACCGGCAATGACCGCGCCGGCAAGCCGGGGCTGCATGGCCTCGACCGCCCAGCCGCACGACCTAACCAGAAAGTAGGCGCCGAGCGCGATGGCGCTCTGGATCACGGCGAGACCGGCGAGATAGGCGATGAGCGGTGTCTCTTCGCTGCCGACAATGGCCTCGCCGAAGGCATAGCCATGGAACACGCCGACCACCAGAAACAGGGCGAAGACGAGGATTTGGTTCTCCACCGCCCTGCCGCGCGCCAGAAGCCAGCCGCCAGCAAGAACGCTTGCCGCGATGACGATTTCGGCGGCCGGCAGGTCGAGCAGCATCAGGTGCAGACCGACGCCGATCAGCGAACCCGCAACGAAAAGAAGCGGTGCGAAAAGGCTCATGCCGGCAACGGCGGCAATGAGGCCGGCGGCGAGAATGAAGGCCAGATGATCGAGCCCGATCACCGGATGGGCGAGCCCTGAGACGAGCCCCTCATAGAGGGTCGTGGGCGTCTCTCCGTCCATGGCGTGATGCGCCTGCGCGCTGGTTGCGAAGAGCGCGGAAAAAACGAATGCGGAAAAAATGCGTGCGATACGCGAGGTCATGTCCGGTCCTTTCCCCTCCACCCGAGGGTTATGGTGTTTCTTTCAGGCCGTCGGCAGGTTTCCTGGCTCACGGGTCGCTGCGCTCTCCAGCCTTCCCAAGGCCTCATGCCTCAGTGGCGATCAGGAAAACGCTCTCCGCTTACAGTTGCGGGGGCAGCCATGGCCTTGGCGCTTTTGCGCCGCACCATGTTCCCTCTAGTCCGCTTCAGCGGAACCGACAGCGGGCGGAGCATACAAGAAATGCAACGCCCCGCAAACGCTTTGTTGCCCGCATTGACAGACGTGGCAGGCGAGCCGTAAATGCGCGGTAGACGGTCCTCTTCCCTCAAGGGAGGAGGCTAAGAGGGAATGCGGTGCGGGCCTTGCCCAATGCCGCAGCTGTCCCCGCAACTGTAAGCGGAGAGCGCACCTGACACGCCACTGGGGCACGCCCCTGGGAAGGCTGGAGAGCGCAGCGACCCGTGAGCCAGGAAACCTGCCGTCTGAAATTGAAATCCTGACCGCCTGGCGGGTGTCCCGGGCAAGGAGTGTGCATTGTGATTGCCGATAGCGCCATCGCGCGCCTTCTCCCCACCACTCATGGTGTCTCTGCCGGAACGCGGCCTGAAAGGGCTTGCGTGTCACTCACCCGCATCCCCCAACTCACCACACTCCGTCTGAAGGATATCCCATGACCACGAGCTTCAATCGTGTGCCCTGCACCGTCGTGACCGGCTTTCTCGGTGCCGGCAAGACAACGCTCATCCGCAATGTGCTGGAAAACACAAAGGGCAAGCGGCTTGCCATCATCGTCAACGAATTCGGCGATGCCGGCGTCGATGGCGAAGTGCTGAAGGGTTGCGGGCTCGACACCTGCCCGGAAGAAAACGTGCTGGAACTGGCCAATGGCTGCATTTGCTGCACCGTTGCCGACGATTTTGTGCCCGCGCTCGACCAAATCCTGGCTCGCGAACCGAAGGTGGATCACATTCTGATCGAGACCTCGGGTCTCGCCCTGCCGAAGCCGCTGGTGCAGGCGTTCCAGTGGCCGGCGATCAAGAACCGCGTCACCGTCGATGGCGTTATCGCCGTGGTGGACGGGCCGGCGCTGGCTGACGGTCAGGTGGCTACCGATATGGATGCGCTCGCCGCGCAGCGCGCCGCCGACGATTCGCTCGACCATGACGATCCGGTTGAAGAGGTGTTCGACGATCAGGTGGCCTGTGCCGATCTCATCGTTCTGTCGAAAAGCGATCTGCTCGACGGGCCGGGCAACGAGCGCGCCCGCGCCCGCATCGAAGACCATCTGTCGCGCAATGTGCAGATCGTGCCGAGCGCCCATGGCAAGGTGGACCCGGCGCTGCTGCTCGGTCTCGGCCTCGCGGTGGAAGACGACATTGAGAACCGCAGGACGCATCACGACGACCCGCACGATCATGAGCACGACGATTTCGACACATTCGTTGTCGACCTGCCGCCGGTTCTGCGGCCTGAAGATCTGGAAGCGCGGGTCAATGCGGCGGTGGGGACCGGCGAGGTTCTGCGGCTCAAGGGGTTCGCCCATGTGAAGGGCAAGCCCATGCGTCTTCAGGTGCAGGCGGTCGGTGCGCGCGTGTCGCATCACTACGACCGCCCGTGGAAGGCCGGTGAAGCTGCCGAAACGCGGCTCGTCGTGATCGGCCTCAAGGGCATCGACCGCGCGCGCATCGAAAGCCTTCTCTCGGCCTGATCCGATGCACATCCTCGCCACCACCACCGCCTCCCTCGACGACCTGATCGAGCCCGTCGATCTGCAGCAGTTGCCGGCGGACATGGTGGCGCTGTCGTTTACCGACAGCGATCTGGCGGGGATCGCCTCTGCATGGCAGGCCGGGCGCGAGGCTCTGCCTTCGCTGCGCCTTGCCGCCCTGCGCGATTTGAGACACCCCATGTCGGTCGATCTGTGGATCGACAACACGGCAGCGCATGCCCGCACGATTCTGGTGCGGGTGCTTGGGGGGTATGAGTGGTGGCGCTATGGCTGCGACCGGCTGGCGGAGCTTGCCCGGCAAAAGGGCATCGCGCTGGCGCTGCTGCCGGGCGAATGCCATCAGGACGACCCGCGCCTTGCCGAACGCTCCACCGTTTCGGCGGAAGCGCGCGCGGGGCTGCTCGCCTGCTTCCGCGAGGGCGGGCCGGACAATATGCGCGCGCTGACCATGCAGATGGCGCGCCTTGCGGGACAGGATATCGAAGCGCCAGAGGCCGAGCCGGTCGCCAAAGCCGGTTTCTATGCGCCGGACCATGGCATTGTAGAGGCAGATTTTTTCGCCGCGCAGCCCGGCAGGGCAATCGTTCCGATCCTCTTTTATCGCTCCATGCTGCTTGCCAGCGATGTCGCGCCCATCGACGCGCTGATGGAGGCGCTTGAGGAACAGGGTCTTTGCGCCGTACCGGTGTTCGTTTCCAGCCTGCGCGACCCGGTTGCCGCCGGTTTCGTGCGCGATGCGGTCGAGCGGCTTAAGTCGCAGGCGCTCATCACCGCGACGGCGTTTTCCAGCGGCGCGGAGCCCGGCGAAAAAACACTGTTCGACCGGTTTGGCGTGCCGGTTTTTCAGGTGGTCACGGCCACCACGCGGCGCGAGGCCTGGCAGGAAGGGCAGCGCGGTCTGGCACCCGCCGACCTAGCCATGCATGTTGTGCTGCCGGAACTCGATGGCCGGCTGATGGCGGGGGCAATTTCCTTCAAGGATGAGGCGGCGCTGGATGAAGGGCTCTCCTTCGGCGTTCAGCGCAACCGACCCGAACCCGCGCGCATAAGGCAGGTTGCGGCACGGATCGCCGCACATCTGAAGCTTGCCCGAACGCCGAAGGCCGAGCGCCGCATCGTCATCCTGATACCAGATTATCCGAGCGCGCCCGGCCGCACCGGCTATGCGGTGGGGCTGGACGTGCCGTCGAGCGTGCTCGCCATGCTGCACGATCTTGGTGCGGCGGGGTATGCGGTTTCCGGCGTTCCAGAGACACCCCGCGCGCTGATGCAGCGCCTCGAAGAGCCTTCGGAAGCGCTTTCGCTGGATGAATATCGTGCCGCCTTCGATGCGCTGCCCGAAGAGGCGCGCGAAACGCTGCTCGCCACCTGGGGAGCGGTGGAAGACGATGCGGAAGATGGCGTCTTTCCGTTCCGCGCGGCGCGGTTCGGCAATGTCACCGTGGCGCTTGCGCCAGACCGGGGCCGCTCGGCAGACCGGCGCGTGGACTATCACGACCCGACCCTTGCGCCGCGCCATGCGCTCGTCGCTTTCGGCCACTGGATGCGGGAGACGCTTGGCGCCCACGCGCTGATCCATGTGGGCGCGCATGGCACGCTGGAATGGCTGCCGGGCAAAACCGTGGCGCTGACGGAAACCTGTTTTCCCGAAATCGTGGCCGGCGCGCTGCCGGTGGTCTATCCCTTCATCGTCAGCAATCCGGGCGAAGCCGCGCAGGCCAAGCGCCGCATTGGCGCGGTCACGCTTGGCCATCTGACGCCGCCGCTTGCGGGTGCCGGGCTTTCGCAAGACCAGCAGGAGCTGGAGCGCCTGGTGGATGAATATGCGCAGGCCGACGGGCTGGACCGCCGCCGCCGCGACCGGCTGGCGCAACTGATCGTGGAAACCGCCGAGCGCACCGGACTCACCCGCGATGCGGGCGTGGAGGACACAGGCGACACGGATGCAGCACTGATGCAGATCGACGCCTGGCTCTGCGATCTGAAAGATTTCGCCATCAAGGACGGGCTGCACATCTATGGCCGGGGCAGCGGCATGGATGAAGCGCCCGAACGCCGCGCCTGCGCGGAAAGCGAAAAGCGCGCGCTTCTGGCGGCGCTCGATGGCCGGCACATCGCGCCCGGCCCCTCCGGCGCACCGGCGCGGGGGCGCACCGATGTTTTGCCGACCGGCCGCAACATCTTCACCGCCGATCCCCGCACGCTGCCGACGCCGACCGCAACCGCGCTTGGCAGAATCGCGGCGGACGAGGCCGTGCGCGGCTATTTGCAGGAGCATGGCGACTGGCCGCGCTCGCTGGTGATCGATCTCTGGGGCAGCGCCAGCCTGCGCACCGGCGGCGAGGAGATCGCACAGGGGCTGGCGCTGATGGGCTGCCGCCCGCAATGGGATCAGGCGACGGGCCGTGTGACGGGCATCGAAGTTTTGCCGCCAGCCAGCCTTGGCCGCCCGCGCATCGACGTGACGTGGCGCATTTCCGGCCTGTTTCGTGACATGTTCCCCACGCAGATCGCGCTTCTCGATACGGCGGTTGCCGCCGTGGCCGCGCGTGACGAAGACGACAGCGAAAACCCGCTCGCGAGCGCCGCCCGAAAAGCCGGCAAAGCGCCGGCGCGTATTTTCGGCTCCGCTCCCGGCACCTATGGCGCGGGGCCGGAAGAAAAGCTTGCGCGCGGAGACTGGCAGGAGCGCGCCGAGCTGGGCGAAGCCTATCTCGCCGCCGGTGCCTTTGCCTTCGGCGGTGCTGAGGGCGAAGGCCGGCTGGAAGACGGCGCGTTTGCAAGGCAGGTGGCCGATGCCGACATGCTCATCCACACCGGCGACGATGCCGGGCGCGACATTCTCGAAGGTTCGGCGGATGTGGCCTTCATCGGCGGGTTCGCGGCGGCGGTGGAAGCGCTGGGCGGCAAGGCCGATCTTGTGGTGCTCGACACGACCGACCCGCAGCGCCCGCGCGCCCGTTCGCTGGCTCAGGCCATTGCCCGCACCGTGCGCGCCCGTGCGGTCAATCCGCGCTTCATCGAAGGCCAGTTGCGCCACGGCCCGCGCGGTGCTGCGGAACTGACGGAAACGGTGGACCGGCTGATCGGCTTTGCGGAGACCACGGATGCGGTTTCAGGCAGCCTGATCGATGCCGTGTTCGATGCTTATCTCGGCGATGAAAGGGTGCGCGATTTTCTTCTGGTGGAAAACCCTGCCGCCGCGCATGCGATGGCGGAACGGTTTCACGCCGCCCGCAAACGCGGCCTCTGGCACCCGCGCCGCAACTCCGTCGATGACGATCTGGCTGCACTTCTTGCGGAGGCGACGGCATGACGACGCGGCGCGGCGCATGCCCCACACTCTCCGCTCCCATGAAAACCGGCGACGGGTTGCTCGCCCGGATTGCGCCGGCCCATGGCGCGCTGACGCCCGAGAAGCTGGCGGGCATCGCAAAAGCGGCGGGCCGCTACGGCAACGGCATTCTCGAAGTGACCGCGCGCGGCAAATTGCAGATACGTGGATTGACGGCTGAGAGCGCCCCCCTGTTTGCCAGCGAAATCAATGCGCTCGATCTTGGTCCCGTCGATGGCTTTGCGGTGGAGACCGCACCGCTCGCCCCTCCTCCGCCGCTTGCGGAGCGCATCAATGCGCATGTGGTCGAGCGTGGTTATGCTGCGCTGCTCGCACCAAAGGTTTCTGTCACAGTCGATGTTGGCAGCGCACTGCATCTCGACGCCATCGGAGCCGACATAAAGCTCATCATGGCTGATGACGGGCAATGGCTGATCGGCGTCGGCGGCAATGGCGCGACTGCACACTGGCTGGGCGTGGGCGATGAACGCGTGGCGGGCGACAGGGCACTCGCCATTCTCGACCTTCTGGCGCAGACCGGCGGGCGGGCGCGTGATTTCACGCAGGCGCAGAAGAATGCGCTTCGGGTGGGACTTGAGCCGGCCCTGCAGCATCCCGCACGGGCTGACAGCGCGCCGGTTGGTCGGTTCGCGCTGAAAGACGGAGAAAACGCGCTCGGGATCGCCCTGCCCTTCGGCCAGGTCGCAGCGGAAGCGCTGGTCACGCTTTGCGATGCGGCATCCGATGCCGAGGAAATTCGCCTTGCGCCGCGCAGCGGCTTGCTGCTGATCGGGCTTGATGCGCCCCGGCAGGAAGCGCTGTCGCGAGCGGCTGAGGCTCTTGGCTTTGTCACGGACGGGCATGATCCGCGTTTGTCCATCGCGACTTGCGCCGGGGCGCCCGCTTGCGCTTCGGCGCGGTTCGATGCCAAGGCGCTTGCCGCCGAGGCGGCTGCGGCGGGTCTGCCCGATGGCCCGTTCCGCCTTCACCTTTCGGCCTGCGAAAAAGGATGCGCCCAGCCCGCCGGGCCGGTTGTGAACCTGATCGCGGTTGAAGGTGGCTGCACCCTTTCCTCCGTTGGCGCAAAACCTTCCGAACGCCTGCGCACCTTCCTCATCGAGCGCGGCGAGACGCTGCGCGCCGCCCTTCTTCGAAAGACAGGCTGAATGCAAGAAACCGAGTACATACGCGACGGCAACGCCATCTATGAAAAGTCGTTCGCAATCATCCGCGCCGAGGCCGATCTCGCGCGCTTCAGCATGGAAGAGGCCGATGTCGCCATCCGCATGATCCATGCCTGCGGGCTTGTCGAGGCGGCGGAGCATTTCGTCTTCTCCGAAGGGTTTGTGGCGGCTGGCCGCGCGGCGCTGAAAGCCGGAGCGCCGATCCTGTGCGATGCGGAGATGGTGGCGCGCGGCGTCACCCGCACGCGGCTGCCCACCGAAAACGATGTGATCTGCACCTTGCGCGATGCGCGCACGCCGGAGCTTGCGCGGGAGATCGGCAACACGCGTTCCGCCGCCGCGCTGGAGCTGTGGCGCGAGCACATGGAGGGCGCGGTGGTGGCCATCGGCAATGCGCCGACAGCACTCTTCTACCTGCTCGACATGCTGCGCGCCGGTGCGCCGAAGCCTGCTGCCATCATTGGCATGCCGGTCGGTTTCGTCGGCGCGATGGAATCGAAGGAGGCCCTTGCCGAGGGCGGACTTGGCATTCCCTTCGCCATCGTGCGCGGCCGCATGGGTGGCAGCGCCATGACGGCAGCGGCCATCAACGCTTTGGCGAGGGCGGGCCTGTGAGCGGAACCCTGATTGGCGTCGGCACAGGACCAGGCGATCCCGAACTCATCACCGTCAAGGTGCTGAAGGCGCTGGAGCGGGCGGATGTGGTGGCCCATTTCGCCAAGCGCGGTCGTCAGGGCAATGCCCGCCGCACGGTCGAGGGGCTGTTGCCGGAAGGCATCGAGGAACTGCCGCTCGAATATCCCGTCACCACCGAGATCGACAAAACCGACCCGCGCTACATCGCGGCCATCACCGGCTTTTACGAAGCGTCGGCGCGGGCGGTGGAAGCGCATTTGAATGCGGGGCGCACGGTCGCCGTTCTGAGCGAGGGCGACCCGCTGTTCTACGGCTCCTACATGCATCTGCATGTGCGGCTTGCCGCGCTCTATCCGACCGAAGTGATCCCGGGCATCACCGCCATGTCGGGTTGCTGGTCGCAGGCGGGCATCGCCATCGTTCAGGGCGACGACATCATGACGGTCCTGCCCGGCACGCTCGATGAAGATGAGCTTGTGCGCCGCGTGAGCGACACGGAAGCCTTCGTCATCATGAAGGTGGGGCGCAATCTGCCGAAAATCCGCCGGGCGCTCGCCCGCGCCGGCAGACTTGGCGGCACCGTCTATGTGGAACGCGGCACGATGGACAATACGAGCATGACCCCGCTCGCCGACAAGGCGGACGATGAGGCTCCCTATTTCTCGCTTGTGCTCGGACCGGGCTGGCAGGCAAAGCCCGGCGAGGCGGTGGCATGAGCGGGCGTCTCGTCATCATCGGCACCGGCCCCGGAAAACCGGCCCAGACGACACCGGAGGCGCGGGCGGCGATTGCGGCGGCGAGCGATTTCTTCGGCTATGGCCCGTATCTCGACCGGCTCGAACTGAACGATGGCCAGACGCGCCATGCCTCCGACAACCGCGAAGAGCTTGCCCGCGCGAACGCGGCGCTCACCATGGCGGCCCAAGGCAGGCATGTGGCTGTGGTTTCGGGTGGGGATGCGGGTGTTTTCGCCATGGCGGCGGCCGTGTGCGAGGCCATCGAACACGGGCCGCAGGAATGGCGCGCGCTCGATCTGGAGATCGTGCCGGGGCTGACGGCAATGCTGGCCGTGGCCGCCCGCGTGGGTGCGCCGCTCGGCCATGATTTCTGCGCCATATCGCTTTCGGACAATCTGAAACCCTGGGAACTGATCGAAACCCGGCTTGCGGCTGCTGCCGGCGCGGGCTTCGTGATCGCGCTCTACAATCCGATCAGCCGCGCCCGGCCCTGGCAGCTTGGCCGCGCCTTCGAGCTGTTGAGCGGCATTCTGCCGGCCTCCACGCCGGTCGTGTTCGGCCGCGCCGCGGGCCGGCCCGACGAGCGCATGGCGATCGTTCCGCTTGAGGAAGCGCGTGGCGAGATGGCCGACATGGCCACCTGTGTCATCATCGGGTCGCCCGAAACACGCCTGATCGAGCGCCCGGGCAAATCGCCGCTGGTCTATGCACCGCGCTCAGCGAGGGGAGCCGCCAGATGAGCCTCGATTGCAGCCATGGCTTCGTCGACATCGGCCACAATGGTCGCGTCCGCCGGCTTTGGCCGGTCGATCATGACGACGGGCAGACCAAGCCTGCGCGCCGCCGCGATCTTGCCATAGGTTGCGGTGCCGCCGCTGTTCTTGGCGACCACGATGTCGATGCGATGTTCGGTGAGAAGGGCAATCTCGTCGTCTTCGCAGAACGGACCACGCGCCAGAATGCATTGGGCGTTCGGCGGCAGGTGAGCGGGCTCCACCGGCTCCACGCTGCGCACCAGATAATGATGCTGCGCTGCCGCGCGGAACGCCTGCACTTCCTGCCGGCCGATTGCGAGGAAAACGCGCCGGGGTTCAGGGCCGAGCAGCGCTGCCGCCTCGGCCATGCCGGAGGCGATCTGCCAGTTGTCGCCGGCGACCGGCTGCCAAGCGGGGCGCATGAGCGTGATGAGCGGCACGCCGGTCAGGCTGGCCGCTTCCGCCGCATTGCGCGCCATGCGCGCGGCGAAGGGATGCGTGGCGTCCACCATCAGGTCGATGCCTTCGTCCTCGAGATAACGCGCAAGCCCGTCGGCGCCGCCGAAACCGCCAACACGCACCTCGCCCTGCAAGGCTTCCGGTGTGCGGGTGCGCCCGGCAAGCGAGGTGACGACACGCAGTGTGCTGCGCGTGCAAAGCCGCTCCGCGAGCCGCCGCGCTTCGCCTGTTCCACCAAGAATGAGAAGGGTCTGCTTTGCCATGACGTCTTCTAATTCATTTGGTGCCAAGATGGGAACAGCCTCGCGCTGGCTTAAGATCGTGGGGATGGGAGAGGATGGGCTGGCCG
>NZ_CAJXGF010000001.1 GCF_913053745.1 uncultured Nitratireductor sp. | reverse complement strand
CAAGGGCGCCTATGCCGAACTGCACGGCGCCTACCGCTGGTTCTACGGCACCTGGCTGCCTGAGAGCGGCCGCGAGCCCGGCGATGCCGCCTGCTACGAGGACTACCTGACCAACCCGCGCGAGGTGCCGGCGGCGGAGAACATCACCGAGATCCATCTGCCCCTGAAGCCGACAGCCTGAAGGCCTGCGGCGGAGGAACAGCGTTGATTGTCGCAGCCGCAACGCGGCATGCTACGGGCGACACCCTCCGCCGACGACCTCGGCGGAACCGGCAAACCACCGAGAAGCGACGTGACAATGGACGTCTCCATTCTCTTGGCACGGCTCATCGGCCCGCTGTATCTGGCGGCGGGGATCGGCCTGCTGCTGAACCAGGGCTACTACCGGGACATGCTGCGAAACCTGCGGCCCGGCGGCATGCTGTACTACATCTCAGGCGCCATCGCCTTGACGTTCGGTGTCGCGGTCCTGCAGTTCCACAATCTCTGGGTCGCCGACTGGCGGGTCGTCTTGACCCTCTTCGGCTGGCTGGGGCTGATCAAGGGCATCGTCCTGCTGGTGTTCCCGCAGGCGGGCGCTCGCCTGTCCGCGCAGTTTGCCAAGAGCTCCCTGCTGCTCGCCAGCGCGGTCTTCGCCACCTTGCTCGGCCTCTGGCTTTGCTACCTGGGTTACGTGGCTTAGGGGCTATGAGGCTTAGGGGCTACGTGGTTTGGGACCGACGCCGCCATTCCATGGTGAGGACGAAGGCCAGCAGCAGCGCGGCGGCGGCCACCGCACGGCCGGCGCGCGGACTGCCCGTCAACGTGACCGCGCGGATGCGCTTGTCGGCGATCACCTTGCCAACCGTTTCGACGCCGACGATCAGATTCCTCAACAACGGCGCCCCGTCGGCCGCTTCGGCGACGACCTCCTCGATCGCCTCCGCACAGCCCTGCACGTTCTCGGCATGCTTGACGATCGCGGTGTTGCCGGCAAGCGACGCCGGCACGAAGAAGCGCATCACCTGCCAGAACGGGAAATTCCACGGCATGACGGCAAGCACCGCCCCTAAGGGCTCGAACTGGACACTGCTCGCCCGCGCTTCGGTCGATACGATCTGCGGCGCGAGGTAGCCTGGCCCGTGCTCGGCGTAGTGCCGCGCCGTGGTCGCGCATTTCCGCACCTCGGCGACGGATTCGCTGAGCGCCTTTCCCATCTCGGTCGAGATGAGCCTGCCGTACCTTTCGGCCCGTTCGTCGAGCAGCCCGGCGAGGTTCGTCAGGAACGCCGTGCGCGTCGCCATTTTGGTGTCGCGCCACGCTTGCCAGCCGGACCAGACCGCCTCGAGGCGGCGCTCCACCTCGTCGCCGCCATGCAGAACATGGCTCTCGATGGTCTTGCCGGTCGCCGGGTTGATCGAAACGAACATCAGACTTCGGTGCCTGCCGCGAACCGGCTCATCTCAGCGAAATGCAATCGACCCATCCTCGCGCTGCCAGGTTTCGGACTTGCGGTCGACCCGCGGAATATCCTTAAGACCCTCCTCGTCGAGCTCGACGCCGAGGCCGGGCGCCTCGGGCGGCTCGAAGAAGCCGTTGACGATCGGGATGATTTTCTTGACCGCCTTCGTGAACGGCGGCCGGTCCTGCGGCCGGTGCTCCTGCACCTCCCAGTTCGGCACGCAGACGCCGAGCTGGACGTGTGCGGCGACCGCGACCGGACCGTTCGGCACCGAATGCGGGATGATGCCCTGGTGATGCGCCTCGGCCAGCGCGCAGATCTTCTTCATGTGGGTGATGCCGCCGCATACCCCGACATCGGCGCGGAGGTGATGGATTCCGGCGGCCTCCACATATTCGCGCCACTCCCAAATCGTCGTCGTGCGCTCGCCCGCCGCCATCGGCACCAGCACCTTCTCGGCGACCTCGCCGAAGGCGAGCACGCTGTCCGGCACGATCGGGTCTTCGATGAAAAGCGGGCGGATGGCTTCGAGTTCGCGGATCAGCGCAATCGCCTCGCCGGGCACCATGTTGCGATGGAGCTCGATGCCGATGTCGATCTCCCAGCCGATCGCCTCGCGGATGGCATGGGCGCGCTCGACCAGATCCTTGAGACGCGCGCCATGGCGCATCAGGTGATGCTCCTTCTGAAAGAGCAGCACCTTGACTGCGCTGTAGCCTTCCGCGGCCGCCGCCTTGGCATCCCTGATGATCTCGTCGAGTGGCCCGTAGCCCAGCACGAACATCGCCCGCACGCGGTCGCGCACCTTGCCGCCGAGCAGCTGCCAGACCGGCGCCTCGAAATGCTTGCCGCGAATGTCCCACAGCGCCTGGTCGATCGCCGACAGGGCGCCGGTGATGCTCATGCCGCGCATCGAGCCGGCGCGGTAAAGCCGCAGCCAATGATACTCGACGCGCATCGGGTCTTCCCCGACGAGCGCCTTGCCGAAGTCGCGCGCCACCGCGGCCGCCGCTTCAGGGTGACCGAAAAAGGTCGACTCCCCGATGCCCTGCAGGCCGCTGTCCGTCGTGATGCGGACGAACATCCAGTTATGGGCGATGAATGTCTCGACGTTCTCGATGCGCACGGGCGTCCGTCCTTTTCTCAGGCTTCTTCCGGGTAGACGAAGCTCGGTTTGCGGCGGACGGCCGGCGCCCCTATGCCCTCAACGATGGTGCACACCGGATGGTCGGTCTCGAAGAAGGCGAAGGCGCCGTCGCCATTGGCGCCGAAGCCGGTCGCGCTCTGCAGGTGTCGGAAGCCGGCCGCCTCGAGCTCGGCCATCGCCTTCGGCTGGTCGGGCACGTAGATTCCGACGTGGTGCAGACCCTCGCCATGCTGTTCAAGGTGCTCGCTGAAAATGTTCTTGCCCGAGAGCGGCTGGATCAGTTCGAGGCTGACGCCGTCCTTGTTGGCGAGCGCATGGCGGAAGCTGAAATCCCCGGGCCCGTCGCGATAGCGCAGAGTCTTCAGCACATCCGGTGTCAGAGTGTAGCTCGTCCACGGGCCGACGCGGAGCAGGTCCCAGTAGGCGCGCACCGATGCATCGAGGTCGCGCACGACCAGGGCGATTTGCTTGATGCCATGCTGCTGGACCAGCGTCTGGATTGCGTCCGCCATCCCGCGTCTCCCTATGCGTATGCGTTCCGCCGGCCGATCATGGCTCAGGCGACCTTCGCGGCCTGCGCGATCCCGGCGTCGATGCTGTCCTGATAGGCCGACACCTTGCCGGAGAGGATTTCGTCCATGGTCACCGGACGGCCGGCGACGCCGCTTTCGTAGACCGCGAGCACCGCTGCCACCGCCGTCAGCCCGAGATGGCCGTCGACTTCCGGCCGGCCGCCATTGAGCACTGCATTGGCGAAGTCGTGGATCTCGATCGCGATCAGCGCCGCGTCGCTGTCGTTGAAATCGAGCGTATAGGCGACCTTGTCGTCGAAGAGACGCGACGTGAGTTCGTCGAGATGGAAGTCGGGAAGCTCGGCGAGCAGCTCGTCGCCGGAGATCGATCCGGACTCGCGATGCAGGATGACTTTGTCGCCCGTGCGGTCACGCGGCGCCTCCAGCGAGCCCTTGCGGCCGTGAACCGTACGCTGCACCCAGCGACGCCCGGGACCCGAAGGGATATAGGTGATCTCGGCCAGAACGCCGGACTTCATCTTGTAGGTCGCGATCATCGAGTCCTCGCCGGTCGCCTCGACCGACTCGGGCATCTCGCGGAGCCGCGCCCAGTAGGACGGCAGGTCCTTCTCCGGCACTTCCCGGCGATAGCGCGTCGGCTCCGCGATCAGGCCGGTGCCGTGCACGCTTTCGATCTCACCGAGATAGAACTGCATGATGTCAGTGAGGTGGCAGCCCATGTCGAGGCCGATGCTGCCCTTGTCCTTCATGTGGCGCCAGGGTGTGATGATGATGCGATCGCTGCCGCCGACCAGGAACTGGTGCATTAGGTGGACGTGGCCAAGCAGGCCGGCATCGATGATGGCCCGCGCCAGGCGGCTTGGCGGATCGCGCCGGTAGTTCTCTGCCGTCGCAAGCACCGCCCCGCTGCGCTTCGCTGCATCGATCAGCAGCCGGCATGATTTCACCGTGAGCGCAAGCGGCTTCTCGCAAAGCACATGCTTGCCGGCTGCCAGGATCGGCATCGCCACGGCAATATGAGTCCACGCTTCGGTAACGATGTCGAACGCCTCGATCGCCGGATCAGCCAGCGCCGCGTCGATCGACGTGTGAATGGTCGGACGTCTGCCGAGCAGCCGCTCGGCATCGTCTGCGGCGCGCTTGGCGTTATCCTCGCGGATATCGCAGACGGCGACCAGCTCGACATTTGAAAGACCGCTGCGCTCCAGCGCAACGAAACCCGCAACGTGGCGATTGCCCATGCCACCGCAGCCGACGAGACAGACCGGAAGCTTTGCCATGACGCTACGACCGCCCCATGCGAAGCAACCGTGAGGTTATTTGAAAAACCCGGAAGCCAGTTTCCGCATGAAGGGCATCGCCGACGGTAAGCGGAGATACGCCTACCAAACTGGCGTCTGCCAATGAGGCCGACTGACAGATTTCCCTAGCCGAATGCATGAACGCCTGCTCCCCCAGTATTTTTTTATCGTTCAACATACCGAACGGCGTCTCGTTAAATGAACGATAGTTACGGCTTGGCGCGCTGTCAACGACGCTCGCGAACCCAAATTCGGCCGTTCAGTATATGGAACGCTCTTCTGCCTATTGAACGGGACGTCAGCTTCGGTTAGCCTTCCTTCGGTCGATCAGGCGTCGTGGTGCTTCTTCGCGTCGTCAGATCGTCGGTCGCATGGGAGAGATGCGGCCACAGGAATCGAAACGAAAATGCCGACGAACGTCGGCCTTCCAATCCGGCCCGAGCCGGTGCTGAAGAAAAGATGACGCCGCCGCACAAGCGCCGAGGGTGCTTTGCAAAACGGTGTTGGGGAGGAATTGTGGTGGCACTGGCGCACTCGACGCGGTTTGCCCCATGTGCGGCGCTGTCCGACTTCGGCCAGACCGATCGCGCAAGCGGCATAGTCGCGATTTCGCCTTGCAGCAAGGCGGCCGGAGCATTCGTTGCAGTGCACATGCGGCGCACGGCTCCTCCGTCGGAACCGACGCAGCCTGGCGCTCCCGTCAGATCTCAAATCGACCGGAGCGCCCGTTGACCGCCGACGCCCTTACCGTGCGCGATCTTCGCGTCCATTACCATACCCCGGTCGGCCCGATTAAGGCCGTCGATGGCGTCAGCTTCACGGTGCACGAGAGCGAGCGCTTCGGCCTTGTCGGCGAGTCCGGCAGCGGCAAAACCACCGCCGCTTTCGCCATCCTGCAACTGACCAAGC
The DNA here is from genome assembly GCF_913053745.1 of uncultured Nitratireductor sp. Lineage (GTDB taxonomy): Bacteria > Pseudomonadota > Alphaproteobacteria > Rhizobiales > Rhizobiaceae > Nitratireductor. Next base: position 117,549 of record NZ_CAJXGF010000001.1, on the reverse strand, counting down.
CGCCAGCGCGGATCGAAAGCGGCTCCGTCATGCTCGACGGCACTGACCTCGTCCGGCTTTCCGAGGACGAACTGCGCAGCAAGCGTTTCTCCGAGATTGCGCTCATCCCGCAGGGCGCCATGAACTCGCTCAATCCGGTCATTCGCATCAACGAGCAGATGGCCGACGTCATTCGCGCGCACGACAAGAGCACCTCGAAGGCCGAAGCGCGTCGCCGCGTCGGCGACGCACTCGAGCGCGTCGGGCTCAAGCGCGAAGTTGCCGACAAGTTTCCGCACGAACTCAGCGGCGGCATGAAGCAGCGCGTCTGCATAGCCATGGCGATCACGCTGAAGCCGAAGATCATCGTCGCCGATGAGCCGACCAGCGCCCTCGACGTCGTCACCCAGCGCCAGGTCATGGAGACGCTGGCCTCCGTTCAGAAGATGCTCGGCGCCTCTCTGATCCTGGTCGGCCACGACATGGGCCTGATGGCTCAGTTCGTCGACCGGATCGGTGTCATGTATGCCGGCCGCCTCGTCGAGGTCGCGCCGGTAGCGGACCTCTTTCAGGAACCGCTGCACCCGTATTCGCGCCTTCTTATTTCGAGCCTGCCGTCTCTCGAGACGAAGGGGAATTTCAAGGGCATTCCGGGCATCGCGCCGTCGCTTCGGCGGCTGCCCCCCGGCTGTCCATTCAATCCTCGCTGCCCGAGCGCCATGCCCCAATGCACCACCATCGAACCGACGCTGGTGGAAGTGCGGCCGGGGCGCTGGGTGTCTTGCCACCTTTACTGAGGATACCGATGGCTGCGCTTCTGGAAGCCCGGAATATATCCAAGGAATACCGAAAGGGCGTTTGGAACAGCGCCACGAATGTCGCGCTGGAAGGCATGTCGCTGACCATCAACGACGACGAGCCGTCGATTACGGTGGTCGCCGGCGAGAGCGGCAGCGGCAAGAGCATGCTCGGACGGGCGATCATGGGCCTTTTGCCGGGTGGCGGAAAAGTGACCCGTGGACGCATTCTGTTCCAGCAGCATGAAGTGACGGCTCCGAAATCTCAGGAAGAGCTGCGGCTGATGCGCGGCAGGCAGGTCGGGCTGATTTTTCAGGAGCCCCTTTCCTCGCTCAATCCGAGCATGCGGATCGGTGAGCAGATGTATGAGGCGATGCGGGAGCATACGGACCTGTCCGAGGCGCAGATCCGTGAACGCGCGCTGGAGATGCTGCGGCAGGTGAAGCTGCGAAACCCGGAAGCGCTTCTGAAGCGCTACCCGCATGAGTTCTCCGGCGGAATGCGGCAGCGGATCATGATCGCCTCGGTGATGATGCTGAAACCGGCGCTGCTGATCGCCGATGAGCCGACCACCGCGCTTGATGCCGTCGTGCAGAAGGAGGTTCTCGACATCATGGCCGAGGTCGCCCGTGCAAATGGCACGGCAGTCATACTGATCTCGCATGATCTGGCGGTTGTGGCCGCCTATGCGGCCCGGATCGCGGTCATGGAAAAGGGCATCCTCGTTGAGGCCGGCACCACGCAATCGGTGCTTGCACGCCCCGAGCACGACTATACGTGCAAACTTCTTGCAGCCACGCAGCTTGGGGAGCCCAGCCCGGTCAAGGGTGAGGAAGGCCCACCCCTGCTTGCCGTCGAAGATTTGCGGGTGGAGTTCAGGGAAAAGCGCTTCTTCGGCCTGCTGGCCGACACCACAACCCATGCGGTCCGTGATGTCTCCTTGACGGTGCAACCCGGCGAGTTTGTGGGGCTCGTGGGCGAGAGCGGCAGCGGGAAAAGCACCATAGGACGCGCCGTCGGCAAGCTGGTCTCCAAAGCCGCCGGCCGGATCGTCTTCGACGGTCAGGATCTCGATAGCTGCTCGCCTGCGCTGGAACGCCGGCTTCGCCGCCGCATCCGTTTCGTATTTCAGGATCCCTATTCCTCGCTCAATCCGCGCATGCGGATCGGGCGCATCGTCCGCGAGGGGCTGCGGCAGGACAAAACCATGTCCGAAACGGCCAAACAGGCAAAAGCCGAAGAGATGCTGGAGGCGGTGGGGCTGCCACGCGAAATGGCGCAGCGCTTTCCACACGCCCTGTCCGGCGGCCAGCGTCAGCGTGTGGCCATCGCCCGCGCCCTTATCAGCAAGCCTGACCTCGTCATCGCAGACGAACCCGTCTCGGCGCTCGACGTCACGATCCAGGCTCAGATACTGGCGCTCTTCAAACAACTCCAGAGCGAGTTCGGCTTCGCCTGCCTTTTTATCAGCCACGACCTGCACATCGTCGAGCAGCTTTGTGCCCGCCTCTATGTTCTGAATAAAGGGCGTATCATGGAGCAGGCCGAAACCGCCGCACTCTTCGATGTCCCACGCCATCCTTACACGCGGCAATTGCTGTCGGCTTCACCGCGGCTGGAACGCGTGCAGGAAGGTGTGCGGCTCGCGTCGGGCAACGGCGTTTGCGATGCCACGATGGAGAACCTTCCCTATTACGATGCCACTGGCGCCGAGGCTCCCTATCATCTTACGGAGGCAGCGCCCGGCCACTATGTCGCGCTGCACGGCGCGACTGCGCAAAAGGAATGGAAATGAACAGAAAGGTGGAGCGGCCCTACGTGCCGCCTCTTTATCGAGCAGGTGAAGCGGAGACACGAAATCTTGTGCGCGCGTATCCGCTTGCGACGATCATAACCGCTCGCCGTGAGACCATGGAAGCAACACAAACCCCTCTTTTCTTCGAAAGCGATGCGCCCGATTGCAGCACTGTCATCGGCCACATCGCGCGGATCAATCCGCAAGCTGAAGACGTCATGAAACCGGGGCCGATCCTTGCGGTGTTCAACGGCCCGTCGGCTTATGTCTCGCCAAGCTGGTATGTGGAAGACGAGGACGTACCGACCTGGATCTATCAGGCAGTGCATCTGCGCGGAGAGTTAGAACCGGTCGGTGCCGCGGACATGCGCGTTTTGATGGAAGACATCGTTCGCCTGTCCGAGCGCCGCATCGGCGGCGCATGGCAACTCGATAGGATTTCAGAGGCGGACATTGCCCGCATGATGCCAAGAATAGTAGGCTTCCGCATTCACATCATAGCTCTGATCGGTATCTCGAAAATGGAGCAAACCCGGTCCAGCGAGAGCCGCGATGGCGTTGCCGAAGCACTGCAACGCGGCGGGGAAGTCGGGCGCGATGTTCTGACCGGGCTGCTACGCAAAGCTGTCTGAAATCCGGCCATTCAGATCATCACTGTGCACCCAGCGTGATAACTTTTCGGTGCCCTTAGCTTGGCTACTCAAGCAAGAATCAGTCAGGAAGTCCGGGAGCCGGAAGCGGACCAACCGCTTTGAACTAAACAAACGGCCATAACGGCCGGTCGCCCAGCTGTAGCCGAATGACAACTTACGACCCTTTGTCGGCCATTCATTGGCTTGATTGAGCGACCATAAACCGGACATTCTGCACCAAAAAAGTGTCACGGGTTCTGGAAATTGCAAATCTGCACTTCCCTGCAATCCAGCAGACATGCATACGATTGGTATGCGAGAACTTTCCAAATCCAGAGCCGCCCGCGCCCGACGGCGCCGGAAAGCATCGGCCCGGTCGCCTGGGGCGAGATCTATGGTACTTGGGGCGAGACGGACGGCGACGGCAATGCGGCAAAGCTCGACCGCGCGTCCGGCGGTTTTCTGACGGGCATCGACGGCGCGATCACCCAAAACATCCGGCTGGGGCTTGTCGCCGGCTACGGGCATAGCGCCTTCGATGTCGACGAACGGGCCGCTTCTGGCTCGAGCGACAATGTCCACCTTGGCCTTTACGGCGGCGGTCGGTGGGATGCGCTGCGTCTGTCTGGCGGGCTCGCCTATACTTGGCATGCCATCGAGACGAATCGCGCGGCCGCTTTTTCCGGTTTCGCCGACAACCTGTCGGCCGACTATACCGCAGCTACCTTCCAGGCTTTCGGTGAGGCAGGTTACCGCATCGAAACCGCTGCCACGACCGTCGAACCCTTCGCCGGCCTTGCGCATGTAAGCCTGCGCACGAACGCTTTTGCCGAGGAAGGCGGCGCGGCCGCGCTGTTGGCGGCCGACCGGACCACGGCCACCACCTTTGCGACGCTCGGCGTTCACGCCTCGAGGGATTTTGACCTCCGCGGCATGAGTGCTACGGCGCATAGCACGCTCGTTTGGCGCCAGGCCTTCGGCGACACGGTACCGCTATCCACGCACGCCTTTGCTGGTGGCGACACCTTCACGATCGCCGGCGTGCCGATCGCCAAGGATGCCGCCATCATCGAAGCCGGGCTCGAACTCGACATGACGGACAACGCCACGCTCGGCGTTTCCTATTCCGGGCAGATCGCACGCGATGCCCAGGATCACGGGTTCGGCGCCAATCTGGCCGTGCGGTTTTGACGATCTGTGCAGCATCCATGACCGCTTCGATGGATAAGCTCCCTCTCGCCTGTGTCCATCTTCCGGTGTGCTTCAGTAAGTGAATAGCCCCTAGATTCGTAGACGCCTTCTTTCCTAATTTTGAGGCAAGGAGGCCATGATGGGCAAAGCCAATTTCAGCGATGAGTTCAAACGGGACGCGGTGGCGCAGACCACCGAGCGAGGCCATCCGGTCGCGGAGGTCTCGAAGCGACTGGGCGTCAGTCCGCATTCGCTCTACGCATGGAAGAAGAAGTTCTCACAGCCACCAGGCGGTGATGACATGGACGCCGAGATCAGACGGTTGAAGCGCGAACTGGCAAGGGTCACCGAGGAGCGCGACATCCTAAAAAAGCCACCGCGTATTTCGCCAAGGATGCAAAGTGAGATACGCGTTCGTTGCCGAGCATCGTCAACTGTTCTCGGTGCGGACGATGTGTCGTTGCCTGCGCATCCATCCAAGCGGCTTCTACGCCTGGCTGAAGAACCCGCTGAGCAAGCGGGCGAAGGAAGACGTCCGCCAGACCGAACTGATCAAGAAGGCCTGGAAGGAAAGCGGCAAGATGTATGGCTATCGCAAGCTTCACGATGATCTGCTGGACCAGGGTGAGACGTGTTGCCCGAACCGCGTTGCACGTCTCGCCGGTTTGACAGGCATCAAGGCTCAGATCGGCTGCAAGCGCCGGCCGGGAAGCTATGGCGGCAAGCCGTCACTGGTCGTCGACAATACATTGGACCGGCAGTTCGACGTGGACGCGCCGGATCGGATCTGGGGCACGGACATTACCTATATCCGGACGCTGGAAGGCTTTGCCTATCTGGCGGTCGTGATCGACCTCTACTCCCGCCGCGTCGTCGGCTGGTCGATACAGAGCCGGCAGACGACGGACGTGGTCCTGCAGGCCCTGCACATGGAGGTGTGGAGACGGAAGCCGAAGCACAAGGTACTGATCCACTCGGATAGTCATACGATTGGTGCCAGTTCTCGGGTGGTTTGACTCAAACACCGATCGACCATTCGCTGGGTTGGTGCCGCATGGCTTTCCGGTGTGATCTGCCTCTCACTCCGATCGACCTGACACGTGTCTTTCCCTGGACCTGTCGATCATCCGGGAACGCCCTGCGGCGAGCTTGTCTCAAAGGTGCGCCGTGACCCAAGAAGGGCCTGACCATCCGGTCTCGTGACTGTCCTGTCCCTGCATTCTTCTGAGCGATGCTCGTTCACGTGCCGCAGGAAAGGATCATAGGATGGCCGAACACTCAGAAGCATCTCACGTCGTCGTCGGCGTCGATACCCACAAGGACTTGCACGTGGCTGCGGTCGTAGATCACCAGGACCGCGTCGAAGCCAGGCAGGATGTGTTCGACTACATCGAGATGTTCTACAACCCGAAACGCAAGCATGTCAGGAACGGGATGCTGTCACCCGTCGACTTCGAACGGCAGCAGGAAATGAGGGCCGAGGTCGTCTAGAATACTAGGGCTATTCAGTCTGCTTTCGGATAGGACATGCAACGATCAGTCGTTTCGTTTATTCCGTGATCAATTTTAGGATTTGGCACAAGTTCGACCGTCAGATGAGGGGTCCTTACCTCCGCCGGTTGATCAAACCGCGCCTTATGGCGTAACAAACGGTCGAGGCTCTATCCCAACTGGAGGAAATTACTCGTTGCAGGTCAGTTGAGAGCGGCGGTGTAGGATTCGACCACGGTCGGCGGACAGGGGGGACGATGCGGGGGAAATCCAACGCCTATGCACTCGGTGTGCTGACTGCAGTGTTTGCAGTTAATCAGCTTGACCGCAACATCCTGGCCATCACGCTCGATCAGATCGGCACAGAATTTGCGCTGACGGACACGCAACTCGGCCTGCTGTCCGGTCCTGTATTCGTCGTCGTCTACGTCCTGTTCGGATTTCCGGTCGCCGCACTGGCTGCGCGCGGAAACCGTCGCAACATTGTATCCGCCGCCACCGCCATTTGGAGTTCGCTCACGATTGCGATGGCCCTTGCACAGAATTTCGCGCAACTGGCGATGGCCCGTCTCGGCGTCGGGATCGGCGAGGCGGGCGCCGTGTCCCCTGCCCATTCGATGATTTCCGACCTCTATCCGCCCGAAAGGCGGACGTCAGCGATGGCGACCTTCGCGGCTGGCGCCAATATCGGCGTGTTGCTCGCCTTTCTGGTCGGCGGCATCGCGGGTCAGGCGTTCGGCTGGCGATGGGCCTTCGTGATCGCCGGCCTGCCGGGATTGCTGCTGGCGCTCCTGCTGCGTTTCACGGTGGCGGAACCGCAGCGGACAGACAAAACCACGGCGGTCAGGCGCGGATCGCTTTTCCTCATCACATGGCGAACCATCCGGAACGATCGGGGACTGTTCCACGCCCTGTGCGGACTGGCCGTCACCGGCATCGTCACCTTCGGCGCACTCGCCTGGAACGCCGCCTTCATCATGCGCGCACACGGGCTGAGCCAGTCGCAGACCGGCATCTATCTGGCGCTCGGCGTCGGCGTCCTCGGCGGACTCGGCACATGGGCCGGCGGCGCGATCGCCGACCGGCTAGGCGCGGACAATCCGAGCTGGCGCCTCGGCGTCGTCATCGCGGCGATCCTGATCGCCAAGCCCTTCTCCATCGGTTTCCTCCTGTTTCCGTCGGCCGGGCCGGCGCTCGCCTGTCTGGCGGTGTCGGGCAGCCTCGCCGCCGTGTTCTGGGGGCCGACCTATGCTTTCCTCCATGCGCGCGTCGAGCCGCATATGCGTCCCATGGCGACGGCGATTTACATGTGCGCCTTCAATATCGTGGGCGTCGGCGTCGGGCCGACCGTCATCGGCCTGGCCAGCGACATGCTGTTTGCCGGCCAGGGCGCTCGCTCGCTGGCCTACGCCATCCTCCTCGTCCAGATTGCTGGCGTCTGGGGCGCTTGGCACTACTGGCGGGCAATGCGTACTATTGCGCAGGTTCCGGAGCCTGCGCCGCAGCCTGCCTGACCGCGCTGGCGATCTCCTCGCGCAGCCAACGGTGGCCGGGATCGTTGGTGCGGCTGGTTTTCCAGGTCATGTAGATCTGTTCCTCGGGATAGGCGAAGGGCAGATCGTACAGCGCCAGCGGATGGTTGCGCGAAATCACTTTCGCGAATGCCGTCGGCAGGATCGCTACCAGATCCGTCGTCATCAGGATGTGCGGGAAGGACCAGAACTTGGTCACCGAATAGGCCACGTGCCGCTGGATATCGAGCCTGCGCAGCACTTCCAGCATCCGCGACAGCGCCTGCACGCGCGGCACCAGCGCGACATGCCCGAGCGTCTGGAAGTGATCGAGCGAAAACTCTCCACTGATCGCCGGGTGGTCGTTACGCGCGACCACCGACAGGTGAACCGGGGCCAGGGCTTCGCAATGCGTGTCCCGGCTTTCCGCCAGAAAATTGGCGATCACCAGATCGAGAGAACCGTCGTTCAGCCGGTCGCTCATCGGCGTGTCCACGACTGCCAGATTTTCGATTGTTACCGACCTGTAGGCCTGTATCTGGCGAATCACGTGCGGCATGACGATGGGCTCCATCGCGTCCAGCACCACCACGCGGAAATGACGGGTCGACGTTGCAGGATCGAAGTGAACGTCCGGGGCGACCCCGCTCTCGATCATCTGCAGCGCCTCGCGCACCGGCCCGATCATCTGTATCGCCCGCGGGGTCGGGTGCACGCCGCGTCCCGCACGCACGAAGAGCGGATCGTCCAGACCGTCGCGGAGGCGTCGCAATGCGTTCGAAATCGTCGGCTGGCTCATTCCCAGCCGCCGGGCTGCCTGGGAAATATTGCCGGCCGAATAGACCGCCTCGAAGACCACCAGCAAGTTGAGATCCAGATTTTTCAGCCCGGACATTCGATCACCCGCACCAAATTATTCCCAGTATGAATATATTGCATTCGGATTATTTGGCTATCGATGATTTCCAAGTTTGTAAAGGATTGCGCGCAGCGTCACGCGCCTTGCCGAAGCTCGGATAGCGGCGGTCTGGTGCTGGACGGCCGGAGCGGGAGCATGGGCAAGTAGGAATATGAAAAATCGCGAGATTGTGAAACCGGGCGGCACGAAGCCGTTTTCCGGAGCGTTAGAGTTTCTTGCCCCCGCAATGCGTGCACCCCTGGCCGCATCGCGCCTGCTGGCGCTGACTGCCCTCGGCCTGGGCGCAATGGTGGGGGGCGCGCAAGCCGGCTGGAGCGATCCCTCCGTCAGCCTGTCCTTCCAGTCCGACGGCGCCTGCATCGCAGGCCCTTATGCCAACAATACTGGGACACAGGTACGAATCCAGTGGACGGCCTATAACAATGATGCCAATCCCGGCCGTACGCTACAGCTCATTGTGTGGGACGATTCAGACACTTCGGCGGGGTTTGCCGCCTCCGCGACAAACGTGCCGACCGGGCAGTTGCCACAGCAGACCAACACCTCTTCCGTACATGTGAGCTATCTGGCGAACGGCACCGATATGTATTTTGGTCTCTACGACAGCTGGGATACGGGTAGCATCTGGTCCACGAGCCAGGCACCCTACAATGGGTCGAACGTATCGGCCCCGGGAAACGGAGTGTCCGGCTATAAGATGATCGACATGACGACCGACCCGGACTGCACCGGCGCGCCCGAGATCGCGGTCTCCGGCAACGGCACCGACATCGCCGACGGGGACGCTTCGCCGGACGCTGCCGATCACACAGACTTCGGCGCGAGCGATGTCGGCGGCGGCACTGTCAGCCGCACCTTCACCATCGCCAATTCGGGGACCGACACGCTGACGCTGGGCAGCAATGCGGCCAGCCTCTCGGGGGCCCATGCCGCCGACTTCGCCATCACCGCGCAGCCGGCGGCGAGTGTCGCGTCCGGCGGCACCACGAGCGTGACGGTCCAGTTCGATCCTTCGGCGCTGGGGACGCGGGGCGCCACCCTGTCGATCGCCAACGATGACGCCGACGAGGCGCCGTTCGACTTCGCCATCCAGGGCACGGGCACCGGTGCGCCCGAGATCGCGGTCTCCGGCAACGGCACCGACATCGCCGATGGGGACGGTTCGCCGGACGCTGCCGACCACACAGACTTCGGCGCGAGCGATGTCGGCGGCGGCACTGTCAGCCGCACCTTCACCATCGCCAATTCGGGGACCGACACGCTGACGCTGGGCAGCAATGCGGCCAGCCTCTCGGGGGCCCATGCCGCCGACTTCGCCATCACCGCGCAGCCGGCGGCGAGTGTCGCGTCCGGCGGCACCACGAGCGTGACGGTCCAGTTCGATCCTTCGGCGCTGGGGACGCGGGGCGCCACCCTGTCGATCGCCAACGATGACGCCGACGAGGCGCCGTTCGACTTCGCCCTTTCTGGCGATGGCGTTGCCAGTGCCGAAATCACAATCGTGCAGAACATCACCGGCACTGATACTACGGTTGGTTTTACCTCTCCGACCGGGCCTCTCAATTTTTCGCTGTCAACGGTTTCCGGTACGGCCCAGCGCACGGTCACGGGTGTTCCCCCCGGAACCCACGCCATTGCCGCGCAGGATATGACTGCAGCCGGATATGGCTTGGTGTCGGTCAGTTGTGATGACGGCAATTCGTCCGGTGATATCGAGATCCGCACCGCAACAGTGATGCTCGCCGCCGGGGAGAGCGTTATCTGCAGATTTGAATTGATCGAAACGCGTAGTGTCACCAGTCAGATGATCGCCGATTATCTCGGAGCCAGAAACGCCATGATCCTCAACAACCAGCCCGATGTGGGGCGCCGCCTGGACCGGCTGAGCGGCGGTACACCGGGCGACGGATCGGCGGGCCTGGAAATGTTCGGTCTATTACCCTGGTTTCCTTCGCCCCTCAGCATGCGGATGAGCGACCAACGGTTTGCCTATAGCGCCAGCGCCCGGGAGATGCGTTCCTTCTTCGACAAGCGCTCCGACCAGGGCATCAACATTCCTGATATCGGCAAATGGGACATCTGGTCGCAGGGCAGCTTTGCCCTGTTCAGCGACAATACAAGCCAGAACGGCAATTTCGGCATTGTCCATGCCGGTATCGATTACCTTGCAACGCCCGATGCGCTCATCGGCGTCAAGCTGGAAGTCGACTGGATGGACCAGTATTTTGCCGCGACATCCGGCATGGTGAGCGGCGTCGGCTGGATGGTCGGTCCCTATGGCACCTTCCGGCTGGACGACAATTTCTATATCGACCTCGGCGCATCATGGGGCCGGTCGCGCAACACGATTTCACCCTTCGGGACCTATACCGACCACTTCGACACGACACGCTGGATGGCGTATGGCGCGCTGATCGGCGAGTTCAAGATCGACAGCCTGACGGTCAGTCCGAAACTTGCTGTCGAATATATCTCGGAACACCAGCACGCCTACACTGATAGTCTCTCCGTGGCGATACCTGCACAGACCATTGCCCAGGGTCGGGTCGATTTCACACCGCGCCTTGCCTATGCGTTTGATTTCGAAGATGGCAACGTCGTGTCACCCTGGGTCGAAGCGGGTCTCGTCTTTGCTTTCGGTGACGAGGGCGCCTTTTCAGCCGGCTCATACGCCGCCAATTCGCGCGGATTGTCGGGCAATCTCAAGGCGGGCCTCGGCTGGCGCGTGCCAAGCGGCGCCCAGTTGGACCTTTCGGCGCAATACGACGGAATTGGCTCGACCAATGACAGTTACGGCTGGCGCGTCGGCTTCTCAGTGCCTCTAAACTGACACCAGGAAGCCCACGCCTGGGTTCACCGCTACGCAGGGTCGAACAGTTCAATGGCTATCTCAGGCGCTGCGTGAAGAACCTCGGCAACGAGCCTTGTGACTAAACACCCAGATCGATCAGAGGTTCAGTTTCGACCGCGTGCTGAGGCCTCACGAAAAAGAAACCGCTCGGGAAGCATGCCGAACACATCGCTTCTCGCCGGCAAACTTCGTGATGAGACCGGCGATCGCTTGACGGCGAGCCATGCCGAGAAGAAGGGAAGACGATATCGCTACTATGTCTCGAGCCGGCTGATCTCGGGCAAGGGGCAAACTGCCGAAAGCGTGTCCAATGGCTGGCGGCTGCCGGCCAAGGCACTGGAAGACCAACTCGGCAAGGTCGTTCTTGCGCATCTGCGGAAACATGTTGTGGCCGATCTGTTGCAGCAGCCGTCCACAGACGAGATCGCCCGGATTCTGAGGATACTCGACTGCGATGATGCAACAGGAACTTCCCGCCAGGAGTTGGCGCTGATCCTAGATGGCATCGAGCAGGCGAGGGTAACTCCAGGGGAGATAAAGATCGTGTTGCAGGCAGATGCTGTGGCTGCGATTTTGAATGTTCCGGCCGACAGGCTCAATGCTGAAAGGCTGTGTTTTGCCACCGCCTTCCAGTTCCGCAAGCGCGGTGTCGAGATGAAGCTGGTGGTTGCACATACCGAGCAAAAAGCTGTCGATCAGGTTCTGATCCGCAACATTGCACGCGCGCATCGGTATCATGATGCGGTCAAGGAAGGCTTCACGATCGATGAGATCGCGGCGAGAGAAAACCTCTCCAGAACACGCATCGTGCAATTGATCGATCTCGCTTTCCTCGCACCCGCTGTCCTGCAGTCCATCATTTGGGGTGAACAACCGGTCGGGCTGACATCGGAATGGCTGCAGCGCAACGACCTGCCCATCGACTGGCGGGCGCAACGTCGCCTCATCGCTGCACTCTGAAAAACGCCATCATCAATACGGCGGTGCGTGAATAAGCTTCTGGTGTCTCCGATGCACCGGCTCGACCGATGGTTCCTTGATGCACCCGCTAGCAAACTCTCAGCGTCCAATGAGTCTGGTGAGACTGCGGGCCATTCCAGCCTTGATCTGGACCGGGAACACCGTCTCCGTCTGCCCGACGGCCACGCAAGCCGCTGAAATGTCGCGCAAAATTGCGCGAGAAAGCGGTGCCTATCAATGTTTGGAAAGGAATGGCTGGGGAACCTGGATTCGAACCAGGACTAACGGAGTCAGAGTCCGTGGGTCTACCGTTAACCTATTCCCCAGCAGGCGGCGCAGGCCGCGTTCGCCACGCTATTTAGCGATATGAGTCTTATAGTCAAGGCCGGACGCGGATTCAATTCGGGCAACGGCAATTTTATCGATGGCACACGATCGTCGTGTTTCCGGCAATACCGCTCTTGGTGAAACCGACATGGGCTGTTACTCTGGAGCCAACTAAACGAGATGAGCCGCCTGCTGCGCCCAAAAAAGGCTTGCGCGGCGGCGAAGGAACAGCGGTGGAAAACCACGACCACGGCGAGGTTTCGCCGGTAGAGAAGGTCGTCCGGGATGCCGCGTCGGATGGGGGAACTACCCTCGGCTTCGACGATCGGTCGGCCGGACCCTCTGCCCGCACGGGTGAAGCATCCGCTTCTTCCGCGGGAGCTTCTTTGCGGCCGGAAGCGGGGGCATTCCCGGATGATCCCGCGCCACGGGAAGAATCATCATCTCAGGACGGACCTGCGCGCAAACGAAAGCGCAGAAAACGGCGCAAGCGCCGGGCTTTCGTGCGCGGAGCGGTGGACGAGGCCGCAGGCGCGCAGGAGGCGGTGGCGCAACAGGACGCGACGAAACCGCAACGGCCGCAGCAGGCGCGTCGTCGCGAAGCGCCGCAGGAGAGCCAGCGGGCATCCTATGCCGCGCTCGATCTGGGCACCAACAATTGTCGGCTTCTGGTGGCGGTGCCCACGCGTCCGGGGCATTTTCGCGTGGTCGACGCGTTTTCTCGGATCGTTCGCCTGGGCGAGGGGCTTTCGCTTGAAGGTCGGCTGAGCGACGCGGCGATGGATCGGGCCGTTGCCGCGCTCGGGGTCTGTGCCGACAAGCTGGGGCACCGAAAGCCTAAGCGCATGCGGCTGATCGCGACGGAAGCCTGTCGCTCAGCCCAGAACGGCGCGGCCTTCATCGAGCGCGTGAAACGCGAAACCGGATTGACGCTGGAGATCATCGACAGGCAGACGGAGGCACGGCTCGCGGTTGCCGGCTGCAGCACGCTGGTGGAGCGCGGTACCGAGGGCGTCGTTCTGTTCGATATAGGTGGCGGGTCGTCGGAGATCGCGCTGGTGGACATCTCCCGTCATCGCACGCCGCGGCTGGCGGATCATATCGTTGCCTGGACCTCTTTGCCGGTGGGGGTGGTGTCCCTTGCCGAGCGCTTCGGTGGCCATCATGTAACCCGTGAAAGTTTTTCGGCCATGGTGGACGCGGTGAGCGAGATGCTCGACCGATTCGATGATGGCGGCCGGCTTTCTAAAATCGCCGCCAATGGGCGCTTTCACCTCATCGGCACGTCGGGAACGGTGACGACGCTTGCCGGCGTTCATCTCGGTCTGGCGCGCTACGACCGCCGACAGGTCGACGGACTTTGGATGGAGCGGGACAATGTGGACCGCATGATCGATACATTGCTTTCCTGGGATTTCGAGCAGCGCAAAGCCAACCCCTGTATCGGCGCGGACAGGGCCGATTTGGTATTGGGCGGCTGCGCGATTCTGGAAGCCATACGCCGCCGTTGGCCTTCGCAGCGGTTGCGCGTGGCAGACCGCGGCCTGCGCGAAGGCATGTTGAACGAAATGATGGCCGCCGACGGCGCCTGGCGTCGCCGGCGGCGGACGGGACGGGGTGTATGAGCAAGAAACCGGCAACGAGCAAGGGCGGCGCGCGCGCGCTGAAGACACGCGTCAAGAAGAAGAGCAAGCTGAAAAATTCGTCGCGCCGCTGGCTCGAACGGCACCTCAACGATCCGTATGTGCACAAGGCGCAGGCCGAGGGCATGCGTTCGCGCGCCGCCTACAAGCTGGCCGAGATCGACGATCGTCACAAGCTTCTGTCTCCCGGCGCGCGGGTGATCGATCTGGGTGCGGCTCCCGGCGGCTGGTGCCAGGTGGCGGCGGAACGGGTGAAATCGACGCCCGAGAACCCCCTGGTCGTCGGCATCGATTATCTTGGGATGGACCCGGTGCCGGGTGCAGTGGTGCTGGAAATGGACTTTCTCGACGACGATGCGCCCGAGCGCCTTCTCGAGACGCTCGGCGAGGCACCGGACCTGGTGATTTCGGACATGGCCGCGCCAACCACCGGGCATCGCCGGACCGATCATTTGCGCACCATGCATCTGTGCGAGACGGCAGCGGATTTCGCCCTTTCGGTGCTCAAGCCCGGCGGGCATTTTCTGGCGAAAACCTTTCAGGGGGGGGCAGAAGCCGGTCTGCTCGATCTGCTGAAGCGAAATTTCAAGACGATCCATCACGTGAAGCCGCAGGCCTCGCGCGCTGAATCGGTCGAGCTCTATCTGCTCGCCAAGGGTTTCAAGGGCCGCACGGAAAACGTTTCCCAGGACGACGGGTAAGAGCCTTGAAACGGTCGCCTTACTCGCCCGCCGGGGCGGGTTCTGCAAGTGTGCCCGCCTTGCGCTGCCTGTGACCGGAGACCCGGCTTCCGGCTTCCGGCGGCAGGGTGAGGAAGGGGACGGCTGCCAGCGCCGAGAGGCCCGCGACGATGAGGAAGGCATTGACAAAGGCGTCGATGCCAAGCTCGTTGCCGGTGATGAACGCGGTGGCTTCGAGGATGCCTCCGCCGACGGCGACGCCGAGCGCGATGCTGACCTGTTGCGTTGCGGCCGACATGGTGGACGCCTGACTTGCCTCACGGTCGCTGAGCTCCGCGAACACGAGGGCATTGGCCGAGGTGAAGAACAACGAGCGCAGCAGGCCCGAGGCGACAAGCACGGCAATGATCACCCCATGCGGCGTGAACGGCGTGAAGAAGGCGTTGACGGCAATGCTTGCCGCGCCAAGCAGGGATGCGGCAACCAGGACGACACGAAAACCGCCGAGCCGCAATGCGGTGCTGGCGATGAATTTCATGGCGATGGCGCCGAAGGCCGAAGCGAAGGTCAAAAGACCCGACTGGAACGGCGTCAGGCCGAACACGACCTGAAACATGAGTGGCAGCAGGAACGGGACGGCGCCGACGCCTATGCGAAACAGCGAGCCGCCGATGATCGCCGAGCGGAAGGCACGGTTGGCAAAAAGGTTGAGGTTGAGGATGGGCCGTGGCGCGCGGCGGGAATGACGTACATAGAGCCCCGTTGCGACGAGGCCGACAAACACCGTGCAGATGCCGACGACAGGCGGCAATGCAGGCAGGCTGATGACCGACAGGCCGAACACCAGGCCGGATGCGGCGACGCTGCACAGCAGGAAGCCCGACAGGTCCAGCCGGCCGGTTTCCTCTTTGGCAAAATCGGGCATTACGCGGCCTGAAATGACAATGCCCAACAGGCCGATGGGCACGTTGATGAGAAAAATCCAGTGCCAGGAAAAATAGGTGGTGATGAAGCCGCCAAGCGGTGGACCGGCGATGGGTCCGATCAGGGCCGGGGCGGCAAGCCAGGCCATTGCCGTGACAAGCTGTTCGCGCGGCACGGCGCGCACGAGAACCAGTCGGCCGACGGGCGTCATCATCGCGCCGCCCATGCCTTGCAGGAAACGGGAAAGCACGAACGCGCCGAGCGAATTGGAGAAGGCGCAGGCGATGGAGCCGATCACGAAGACGCCGATGGCGATGCGAAACACGCGTTTGGCGCCGTAGCGATCCGCCATAAAGCCACTGACGGGGATGAAAATGGCCAGGGAGACGAGATAGCTCGTCAGCGCCAGTTTCAGGGTAACGGGGCTTGTGCCGATGTCGGCGGCGATGGCCGGCAGGGAGGTGGCGATGACGGTCGAGTCCATCTGCTCCATGAAGAGCGCGACGGCGAGTATGAGCGGCAATGTGCGGTTCAAGGCTTCTTGTTCCTGTGCCGGTCTGCCGTGCTGGAGGTGCGGGGAGGGAGGAGTGGACAGGCCGGATCAGCATGCGGGCTTTAGCACGGGCAGGCGGGTTTGTCCTGTGGCAGAGGCGGGCTGGTGTTGGTGCTGTCATGTCGTGTGGACGAAACAATCGTCGCGCATGGAATGCACCACCTTTTCAAGCTGGCGCTGACGTGGTACCAGCCAGCGCCAATCCTGAAAGGGAATCAAACAAGCGGGGCCGTGCCATTTCGTGGTGGGGTCGCGCGTCCTCTCATTCCAAAGGGTCGGCCATGGCAAAAATCATCGAGACAGCAACCGGCGCCGAGGCGCTTACTTTCGACGACGTCCTCCTGCAGCCCGGCCATTCCGAAGTGATGCCCGGCCAGACGGATGTGCGCACGCGCATTGCCGGCGACATCGATCTCAACATCCCGATCCTCTCGGCGGCAATGGATACGGTGACGGAAGCGCGGCTTGCCATTGCCATGGCACAGGCCGGCGGCATCGGCGTCATCCATCGCAACCTGTCGCCGGCCGAGCAGGCCGAGGAAGTGCGCCAGGTGAAAAAGTTCGAATCCGGCATGGTGGTGAACCCGATCACGATCGGTCCGGACGCGACGCTGGCCGAGGCGCAGGCGCTGATGCGGGCGCACGGCATTTCAGGCATTCCGGTGGTGGAGAATGGCGGCGCCGGCGGTCACACGACCGGACGTCTTGCCGGCATCCTCACCAATCGCGATGTGCGTTTCGCTTCCGACCCCGACCAGCATGTGCGCGAACTGATGACACATCAGGGTCTGGTTACGGTGAAGGACGGTGTGGCACAGGATGAAGCCAAGCGACTTCTTCATCAACACCGTATCGAGAAGCTTCTGGTTGTCGACGACGCGGGCAATTGCGTCGGCCTGATCACGGTCAAGGACATTGAGAAGTCGCAACTCAACCCCCACGCTTCCAAGGATGCGCAGGGGCGTCTTCGCGCCGCTGCGGCGACCAGTGTCGGCGACGACGGTTTCGAACGTGCCGAACGTCTCATCGATGCCGGCGTCGATCTTCTGGTGATCGATACAGCGCACGGGCATTCGCAGCGTGTGCTCGACGCGGTGGCGCGCGCCAAGAAACTTTCCAGCACCGTGCGCATCGTGGCCGGCAATGTGGCGACCGCGGACGGCACCAAGGCGCTGATCGATGCGGGCGCGGATGGCGTCAAGATCGGCATCGGACCGGGCTCCATCTGCACCACCCGCATCGTTGCCGGCGTGGGTGTGCCGCAGCTTTCGGCGATCATGTCGGCGGTGGAGGTCGCGGACAAGGCGGGTGTCTCTCTGATCGCCGACGGCGGCATCAAGTTTTCCGGCGATCTCGCCAAGGCGCTGGCCGCAGGCGCATCCGCCGCGATGGTTGGCTCGCTGCTCGCCGGCACGGACGAAAGTCCGGGCGAGGTGTATCTGCACCAGGGACGCTCCTTTAAAGCCTATCGCGGCATGGGATCGGTCGGTGCGATGGCGCGCGGATCGGCGGACCGTTATTTCCAGGCTGAAGTGCGCGACACGCTGAAGCTCGTGCCCGAGGGCATCGAAGGGCAGGTGCCTTACAAGGGACCGGCGGGCGGTGTGCTGCACCAGCTTGCCGGCGGCCTCAAGGCAGCCATGGGCTATGTGGGCGCGGCCAACCTTGGAGAGTTCCGCGACAAGGCCACCTTTGTGCGCATTTCCGGCGCCGGTCTTCGCGAGAGCCACGCTCACGATGTGTCGATCACCCGTGAGAGCCCCAACTATCCGGGCGGCGCCTGAGAGAAAGCGCGCATCGCTGTGTTCCGAAGAAGGGCCGTCAGGCCCTTTTTCTTTGCCTCAGGTTCGTTCCAGAAGAGCGGTCCTGGCGACAAGGCCGGCGAGGGAAGCGCCGGCGAGGGGTGCGACGATAAAGAGCCAGAGCTGGTTCATTTCGCGCGCGCCTGAAAAAAGAGCGGGGCCGATCGAGCGGGCAGGATTGACCGATGTGCCGGTGACCGGAATCAGACACAGGTGTATCGCCGTAAGCGTTAGCCCGATGACCACACCGGCCAACGGCGTGCGGTGCTTCTTCGCCGTCACGCCAAGGATCACAATCACGAAGATGAAAGTGCCGAGAGCCTCGAAGGCAAATGCGGTGGGCATGGGGTAGAGGCCCGCAGCATCCCAACCATTTGCGGCGCGGGAGACCGGCGCGACGGCACTCGCACCGCGCGCGAGGCTCCAGAGCGCCGCGGCCGCGATAACGGCGCCAGTTATTTGAGCGACCATATAGGGCACAACGTCTTTTGCCGGCATTCGCCCGGACAAGAAAACGCCGGCCGTGACGGCCGGGTTGAGATGCGCGCCGGAAACGGGACCGATGGCATAGGCCATGGCAACCATCGCGACGCCGAACGATATCGCGATTCCGAGACCGCCAAGCGGCAGGAGATTGCCGTATCCTCCGGCAATCACGCTCGCACAACCCAAAAACACCAGGCAGAACGTGCCGAAACATTCAGCGACGTAGGCTTTCATGATTTCATCCTTGCGATAGGGGCACCCTTGCAAAGCGTCCGTTTTTCATCGCTGATGGGGAAATCAGGATTCAGAGACTATGAGGGAGGCGCCGGCCATGTCCCAAAACGTTATTTTCTGGCCGATGATCGCGCATGTGGCACTCGTTTACGGGGTATATGTCTTGATCGCCATGCGGCGGAAGAGGGCTGTTGCGAGCGGTAGCGCGAGAGTTTCCCAGTTCAGGGAGAACCAGGACGAGCCGGCCGAAAGCCTGTTTGTGCGCAACAATCTCGCCAACCAGTTCGAATTGCCGGTGCTCTTCCACGCCGCTTGCCTTGCGCTGTTTGCGACGGGCGGCGTGGGACAGGCGGCAGTGTGGCTTGCCTGGATCTTCGCCCTGTCGCGTTATGCCCATACCTATGTGCATGTCACCTCGAACCGCATCCGCTATCGCCAGCCGATTTTCACACTGGGTTTTCTGGCTCTGGGCGTTATGTGGGTGCTGCTTGCCATCAATCTCCTGATCGGCGGCTAAATCTCCACCAAGGGGTCAGGCGCGAGCGAGCAGGTTTTCATGCGCTTGCAAGATCGTTTCGCGCAGGGCCGCAAAATCGGCATTGCGCGGGTTGGACTTGCGGCCGGCGAGGCATATGTTGCGGGAAGGGCTGGGGTCGAGAAACGGCAGCACGCTGACGGACGGCAGTCGCTTTGCCGAGGCGCGCGCCATTTGCGGTATGAGGGTGACGCCCATCCCATGCGACACCATATGCAAAAGCGTCGTCAGGCTCGTTGCGCCGAAGGTCTCCATCGTCACCGGTTTGACCCGGCCACAGATTTCGAGCGCCTGGCCGCGCATGCAATGACCGTCTTCCAGGAGCATCAGCCGCTCCAGCGCCATGCTCTCCTGCGCCACGGGCGGAGCGAGGCGTTCGGCATCCCCGCTTGGAACCGCCAGGAAGAATGGATCCGCGAACAGGGTTTCCTGGGCAAGCCGGCTGTCGTCCATCGGTTCGGCAACGATCATCGCGTCGAGGCGCCCGGTTGCGGTGTCTTCAGCCAGCGCATCGGTCACGGCCTCACGCACCTCCAGCCGCAATTGCGGGAAGCGCTGTTTCAAAAGCGGCAAAAGTTCGGGCAGAAGATAGGGGGCGATGGTGGGAATCACCCCGAGGCGGAAGCGGCCTTCAAGCGCCTTGCGTTCTCGCTGCGCCTCGCCTTCAAGCGCGCGAACCTCCGCAAGGATACGCACGACACGGGGCAAAAGTGTCTGAGCCTCCGCGGTGAGGCGAACGGCTCCGCTGCCGCGCTCGAACAGTTTGAAGCCAAGCTGCGCTTCCATTTCGGAAATCTGGGACGACAATGCCGGCTGGGTGACGCCACAACTCAAGGCCGCACGTCCGAAATGAAGCGTTTCGGCGAGCCGCTCGAAATACTGCATCTGTCTGATGGTCAGTCGTATCATAAGCCAAAGTTATCGCATCGAATATGAAAGACAATTGGAATTTATCGAGTGGCGTGACTACCTTAGAATTGTTCCAAGCCACGCCGCGGTTCAGACCGGCAACCGGGCAAGCCCCGGAGAGCAAGCAAGGGAGTATCTTTCATGGCAGACAAACGCACGATGACCACGTCCGCTGGCGCCCCCGTCAGCGACAACCAGAATTCCGTGACTGCGGGTGAGAAGGGACCGGTTCTTCTTCAGGACTATCAGCTCATCGAGAAGCTTGCGCACCAGAACCGCGAACGCATTCCCGAGCGTGTGGTTCACGCAAAAGGGTGGGGCGCGCACGGCGTGCTCAAGATTACCGGCGATATTTCGAAATATACCATCGCCAAGGCGTTGCAGCCGGGCGCGGAGACGCCGATGCTCGCGCGCTTCTCCACCGTTGCCGGAGAGCAAGGCGCGGCCGACGCCGAGCGCGACGTGCGCGGTTTCGCACTGAAATTCTACACCGAGGACGGCAACTGGGATCTGGTGGGCAACAACACACCGGTTTTCTTCGTCCGGGATCCGCTCAAGTTTCCGGATTTCATCCACACACAGAAGCGCCATCCGCGCACCAATATGCGTTCGCCGACGGCCATGTGGGATTTCTGGTCGCTGTCGCCCGAAAGCCTGCATCAGGTCACCATTCTCATGTCCGATCGCGGCCTGCCGGTCGCGCCGATGTATATGAACGGCTACGGCTCACACACCTATTCGCTCTGGAACGACAAGGGCGAGCGCTTCTGGGTCAAATTTCACTTCAAGACCGTGCAGGGCCACAAACATCACACCAATGCAGAAGCCGAGGAGGTGGTGGGCAAGACCCGCGAGAGCTACCAGGAAGAGCTCTACGGCACGATAGAGCGCGGCGAGTTCCCGAAGTGGAAGGTGCAGGTGCAGATCATGCCTGAGGCGGATGCGGAGAAAACCTCCTACAATCCGTTCGATCTGACGAAGGTGTGGCCGCATGCGGAGTATCCGCCGATCGATATCGGCGTGATGGAGTTGAACCGCAATCCGGACAACTATTTCACCGAGATCGAGAACGCGGCCTTCTCACCCTCCAACATCGTTCCCGGTATAGGTCATTCGCCGGACAAGATGTTGCAGGCGCGCGTCTTCTC
Source organism: uncultured Nitratireductor sp. (assembly GCF_913053745.1). Taxonomy (GTDB): domain Bacteria; phylum Pseudomonadota; class Alphaproteobacteria; order Rhizobiales; family Rhizobiaceae; genus Nitratireductor. Next base: position 96,181 of record NZ_CAJXGF010000001.1, on the reverse strand, counting down.
CTATGCGGATGCGCACCGTTACCGGTTGGGCACGCATTACGAGACCATTCCGGTCAATCAGCCGAAATGTCCTGTTCATCACTATCACCGCGATGGCGAGATGAACACGTTCGGTGGCATCAAGACGGGCAACCCCGACGCCTATTATGAGCCGAACTCGTTCGATGGTCCCGTGGAGGACACTGCCGCGAAGGAGCCGCCGCTCAAGATTTCCGGCGATGCGGACCGTTACAACCATCGTATCGGCAACGACGATTACGCTCAGCCGCGCGCACTGTTCAACCTCTTCGACGAAGGCCAGAAGAACCGGCTCTTCTCCAACATCGCTGCAGCCATGGGCGGCGTTCCAGGTGAAATCATCGAGCGGCAACTGGCGCATTTCGACAAGGTGCACGCCGACTACGGGAACGGTGTGCGAAAGGCGCTGAAGGAAGCTCACGGCTACGAGGCCAATGCAGTGCCGGTGACCGGCAAGACGCCGCAGCACGCGGCCGAATAGGCTGTTCCGAAAGGCTTTGATAAGTGGCGGGCGTGGAGCGATCCACGCCCGTTTCGCTTGTGCAAACGCCCGGTTCCGGCTAGCTGTGCGCCATTCGGGTAACCGGCGAAGGATTCACATGCGACTTGGCGGACGGCTGGCAGCGGCAATCGAGATTCTGGAAGACATCGACCGGCGCTATCGGCCGGCGGCGGACGCGCTCAGAGATTGGGGTCTATCCCATCGCTTCGCCGGATCCAAGGATCGCGCGGCAATCGGCAACATCGTCTACGATGCGCTGCGCCGCAGGCGCTCGGCAACCTGGATTTTTCAGGAGGAAAGCCCGCGCGCACTCGCTTTCGGCGCGCTGATGATCGAAGGCGGATACACATCGCAGGTCCTGAACGAGGCCTTGGCGGAGGACAATTTCGCTCCACCCCCGCTTTCCGACGATGAAGCCGCCTGTCTTCAGGCACATCCGCTGGATGCGGCGCCCGATGGAGTGCGGGCCGAGTGCCCGCCATGGTGCGAACCGCTTTTGAAGCGCGCCTGGGGCGACGGCTGGGTGGGCGAGGCTGCGGCCCTTGCCAACCGACCGCCGCTCGACATGCGCACCAACACGCTCAAGGCGACGCGCGACAAGGTGGCGCGCGCGCTGGCGCGTGCCGGCGCGCGCCCCTGCGAACTGGCCCCGCAGGGGTTGAGGATCGCCGCCATCGAGGGGCAGGGGCGACACCCCAACGTCCAGGCCGAACCCGCCTTCCAGAAAGGCTGGTTCGAAGTGCAGGACGAAGGCTCGCAGATCGTCGCCACACTTGCGGAAGCAGTCCCGGGAATGCAGGTGCTCGATTTTTGCGCGGGAGCTGGCGGCAAATCGCTCGCAATGTCGGCGATGATGGAGAACACCGGTCAGATTCGTGCCTTCGACGCGGACAAGCAACGACTCGCTCCTATCTTCGACCGCTTGAAGCGGGCCGGCTGCCGCAATGTTCAGGCGGTGGCAGACGAAAATGCGCTCGCCCCGGATGAGGCCCGGTTCGATCTGGTCGTCGTCGATGCGCCCTGCACCGGAGCCGGCACATGGCGGCGCAGACCCGACGCCAAATGGCGGCTCGGCGAGAAACAGCTTGAACAGCGTCAGGCCGAGCAGTCCGACATTCTCGCCAAGGCGGCACGCTTCGTGCGCCCGGGCGGGCGGCTTGCCTATATCACCTGTTCCGTCTTTGCCGAGGAAAACGACGATCAGGTGAGGGCCTTCATCGAAGCCAATCCGGAATTCCGCCCGGTGGACCATGATGCGCTGTGGGAGCGCCACTTCCCCGGCCGGGGAGCGAGAGCAAGGATCGACAAGACGACCGGCATTGCTCTTTCGCCCAGCCGCACGGCAACGGACGGCTTCCATTTTGCCGCGCTAGAACGGTGCTGATGGGCGGGAGCTACGGCCAAGGAGGTTTATCCGGCAATGATTGAGGCCAATCCAGTGGATGTCGAGGCGCGGGTGCGTGCCAGCTTCGCCCGCCAGAAAATGATGCGGACCATCGGCGCCGAGCTGACGCTCGTAACCCCGGGTATCGTCGAGATCGAGATGCCTTATGCGGAAGCGCTGACCCAGCAGCACGGTTTTCTCCATGCCGGTGTGATTTCCACTGCGCTCGATTCGGCTTGCGGTTATGCCGCCTTTTCGCTCATGCCCGAGGATGCGGCAGTGCTGACCATCGAATTCAAGGTCAATCTGCTTGCGCCGGGGCGTGGGGAGCGCTTTCTGTTTCGCGGTACCGTTACCAAGCCCGGCCGCACCATCATTGTCGCCGACGGCCAGGCCTATGGATACTCGTCCGAGGGAGATGCAAAATTGATCGCCACCATGACCGGAACCATGATGACCATTGTCGGGCGCGAAGGATTGGAAGGATGACGCGGGCACCGGTGGAGCCGGCCGTCCTGGCCGGAAAGCGCGTCCTTTTCGTCATGGCGGCGGAGGCCGAGTACGGGCCGCAATTGCAAAAGCGTTTCACGCCGTTGATGACCGGCGTCGGCCCGGTTGAGGCCGGTGTCGTTCTTGGAGCGGAGCTGGCCCTTCTCGATGCCGAAGGGCATTTGCCCGATCTCCTCGTCTCGCTCGGTTCGGCGGGGAGCCGGACGCTCGAGCAGACGGGAATCTATCAGGCGACGGCGGTGTCCTACCGCGACATGGACGCCTCGCCGCTCGGCTTCGAAAAGGGGGTGACGCCGTTTCTCGACCTGCCGGCGATCATGCCCTTGCGGCATCGCATTCCCGGCATCCGCGAGGCGACGCTTTCAACCGGCGGCAACATCGTGTCGGGCGTTGCCTATGACGGCATCGACGCCGACATGGTGGACATGGAAACCTTTGCGGTTTTGCGCGCCTGCCAGCGCTTCGGTCTGGACCTCGTGGCGCTGCGCGGCATTTCGGACGGTGCGGCGGAGCTTCAGCGCGTGACGGACTGGACGGATTATCTGCATGTGATCGACAAGAAGCTCGCCGATACGGTGGATCGCCTGGAGCGGGCGATCGCGGATGGTCTGCTCGTCGGGTGATCCTCTATTGCGGCAGGTTTTTCGCATTGCCGAACAGAATGCCGCGCAGCTTGAGGCGCTGCTTTCCATTGCGCGAGATGTAAAACACGCCCTCGGCAGTGGCGTCCAGCATCCAATCGCCTTCCTGACCGCCGTCCCAATGCGTTGCGTAGCCATCGTCGAGAAGGCGCCATGAACCCGAACGGGTCTCGCCGGTGTCCAGCAGCATATGTCCCCTCCCGTCCCGTCCAAGATAGACGAAGGCATCTTCTCCGTTGCGCTCAAGAATATGCGTTGTTCCCGGAATCAAAAACTGCAGGTTCTCTTTGGTGAGGATGGTCATCACATGCTCCAGCGTTTCGGCGCCGATTTGCATCGATGCCATGGCGGTTATATAGTCAAGTATCTTGACGAATAAGGCGCGACGACAGAATGGTCAAGAGTCTTGACAAAAAAGATGAGGATTGGCCCGATCATGTGGGATGGCGCCTCTCGCAAGCCAATAGCGCCTGGCGGGCCGCCTTCGTCGAGGCGATGCGCGCGGCCGGGCATGGTTGGATGACCGATGCACGCGCCTCGCTTCTGGGGCATGTGGGACGCCGGGGCACGCCGCAATCGGTGTTGATCGAACGGATGGGGATCTCCAAGCAGGCGGTTCAGCAATTGATCGACGGGTTGGAGGGGGAGGGCGTTCTTCGCCGGATGTCGGATCCGCGCGACAAGCGTGCGCGAATCGTTGCCCACACACAGAAGGGGCGTTCGGCCCTCCAGGAAGCCAACCGCATCAAGCTCGAGCTCGAGGAACGCTATCGCAATCTGCTCGGGCCGGAAGGGCTGGCCGCACTCAAATCCGCACTCGCGGCGCTGGCGTCGTCGGCCAATGACGATATCCGGGGAGATCGGGAGGGATAGAGGTTGCGAAGCGGCAGGGGTTTCATTAAAGGCTCATCATGACGATATCCAATCCCGACACAGTTCTCATCGTTGATTTCGGCAGCCAGGTCACGCAGCTCATTGCGCGGCGGGTGCGCGAGGCCGGAGTCTATTGCGAAATCGCTCCGTTCCAGTCGGCCGACGAGGCGTTCGTACGCCTTGCGCCCAAGGCGGTCATCCTGTCCGGAAGCCCGGCCTCCACAGTCGATATCGGCAGCCCGCGCGCGCCGCAGGCGATCTTCGATTCCGGTTTGCCGGTGCTCGGAATCTGCTACGGTGAGCAGACCATGTGCGCCCAGCTCGGCGGCAAGGTGGAGGGGTCCGACCATCGCGAATTCGGCCGTGCCTTTCTCGAGATCGAAGACGATTGTCCGCTGTTCGATGATGTCTGGGCCAGGGGCACGCGCCACCAGGTGTGGATGAGCCATGGCGACCGGGTGACGGCGATACCGTCCGGTTTCCGCGTGGTGGGTACATCGACAGGGGCTCCCTTCGCGGCCATTGCCGACGACGAGCGCAAATATTACGGCGTGCAGTTCCATCCCGAGGTGGTGCACACGCCGGACGGTGCGAAACTGCTCTCCAACTTCGTGCACAAGATCGCGGGTCTTCGCGGTGACTGGACGATGGCCGCCTATCGTGAGCAGGCCATCGAGGCGATCCGCAAGCAGGTGGGCGATGGCAAGGTTATCTGCGCGCTTTCCGGCGGTGTCGATTCCTCCGTTGCCGCACTGCTTACGCATGAAGCCGTCGGCGATCAGCTCACCTGCATTCTGGTCGACCACGGGCTGATGCGAAAGAACGAGGCGTCCAAAGTGGTCGCTATGTTCCGCGAGCATTACAATCTGCCGCTCATTCTGGTGGATGCCTCCGATCGTTTCGTCGGCGCCTTGGAAGGTGAGAGCGACCCGGAAAAGAAGCGCAAGACCATCGGCCGCCTGTTCATCGAAGTGTTCGAGGAAGAGGCCATGAAACTCGGCGGCGCGGACTTCCTGGTGCAGGGCACGCTCTATCCAGACGTCATCGAAAGCGTCTCGTTCACCGGCGGCCCTTCGGTCACGATCAAGTCGCACCACAATGTGGGCGGTCTGCCCGAGCGCATGAATATGAGCCTGGTGGAACCGCTGCGCGAACTGTTCAAGGACGAGGTGCGCGTGCTGGGCAAGGAACTCGGCCTGCCCGAGAGCTTCATTGGCCGCCACCCTTTCCCGGGACCGGGCCTGGCCATTCGCTGTCCCGGTGGTGTAACCCGCGAGAAGCTGGAAATCTTGCGCTCGGCCGATGCGATCTATCTGGACGAAATCCGCAAGGCCGGTCTCTACGACGCGATCTGGCAGGCCTTCGCCGTGCTTCTGCCGGTGCAGACCGTGGGTGTTATGGGCGACGGACGCACCTATGAATTCGTCTGTGCGCTGCGCGCGGTGACATCGGTCGACGGGATGACGGCCGATTTCTACCATTACGATATGGAGTTCCTCGGCCGCGCGGCGACGCGCATCATCAACGAGGTGAAGGGCATTAATCGCGTGGTCTACGACGTAACCTCCAAACCGCCCGGCACCATCGAATGGGAATAGCGATTTTCCAAGAGAGGCTGGTGCGAGTAAGCCTGCGCCAGACTTAACTCATTGAATAAATGAATTTCCCAGACTGATCCCGTTTTGATCAGCCCGTGTCGGACTGGGCATGCAAATCGCTCCAACGATGTGTTTGGCGGTATGCCGATGGCTCGGATTGCGACGCTCCAGCGAATACCGTCGAGCCGTTCGGTTCTTGTGACGGTATTTTCCCTTTTGGTGGTGAAACGCTTACGGATGCAGCGCTCAAACAACCGACACCGAATAAGACATACAAGTTCGATGCATGCGCATTGTCTGTGAGCGGTATCGTTTCGTTGCGACCAAGCGTCTACGGCTCCAAGGGAAACCGTCGCCCTAGGGCGATATGGAGGGCCGGGATTCCTCCGACGATTGCGCGCGAGAAGTATTTCGGCACACGGCAATGAGTATCCGGAAGCGAGTTAACCCGCTCAAGAGAAGCAGCGAAAGCGACTGAAAGATCTCTAGAGCTCCGGAGCGCTCGATAAGAATTCGCTTCAGGACGCACGCATGGCTGATAGCACTCGGGCATTGCGAGATCGATTTTCAATCGTGATATTCTGGCTGCGTTCAAGAGCTGCTTTTTTGAGAGACTCGAAAGCAGAAGATGTCGGGCAGCGCTTTGGCAGGTCACGGTTCGCGAAGCACAGGCGACTGTCATCCATGTCCGCGGCATTATCAAACAGATTTCTGCGTTCGCGATTCTACACCGAGGACAGATCAAGAACTCCGCAGATGAGGCAGGGTCTTCCCCGATTGCCACGTTTGAACCAAGAGACGGAATTCTGTCCCGACCGAAATTCGCGTCGTGCTCGCGCTGCTTGATTGAACCGTCGCGCAGGGCAGTTCAGCGCCGTTTGTCGTTGGCGGAGCCGCTCGGGCGCTGCCGCCAGATCATGACGGGACGGAAAGTCATGGAAGCCCTTCGTGAGCAGCGTTGGGCGGACCTCAACGCACTTGTATGCCGGCAACGTGATATCGCCTCGCCAAGACCTGAAATTGTCAGTGAAACTCTTGCTCCGTGATTCACGAGGGCGCCGTGCGTTCGCCTGGACGCACAGGGACTTTCAACCTTTCCGTTTTCCGCGAGAGTCAGGTGATTCCACCTGGCTGTAAAACGCTATCGGGTGTCAGCCGGCAGCGGGGCCTGCCGTGCGGATGTCGAACTCCCGAATGAATTTCTCGTTGTCGGGCACCTGATTTCTAAAGCGTTCGATATCGTAAGCTTCAATTGGCGTATCGCTGTGTCCGGTTCGGATCAGTTCGCTGAGCACGGCGCCTATTCCTGGAGCGATCTGAAACCCGTGGCCGCAGCAGGCAAAGGCGTGGAAAAGACCGTTTTGTTTCCGGCTGGGCCCGATAATCGGGCGCATGTCGGGCAAATAGCCCTCGACGCCCGACCAGACGCGGATGACGTGCGCATCGCGCAGGAGAGGAACGACGGCTCCAAGGGCCTCCATTCCCGCAAGGGTTTTGCCCGGAGGGACGAATGTGTGATTGCCATCCGCTTCGCTCGCCGTGCGCGGATAACCTGCAACAATGACATTGCCCCTCGGTATCTGACGGAAGATGACGCTGCCGTTCACCATTTGCATGGAGGGTTGGATCACATGTGGAAAGGGCTCGGTCACGAATTGCGGCGGCCCTGCGGAAAACACCGGCACCAGCTCGCCGAAACGTGCGGCGATCGCACCGCCCCAGGCACCTGCTGCATTGACCAGCGAACTCGATACGAACGATCCTTTTGTGGTTTCCACCTCGAAACGTGAGCCGGTGTGGAGGGTTGAAAGCGTTTCGCAATGCTCGATGATTCTTGCGCCGAACCGTTGTGCCACGCGCATGACGGCTGGCGTGGCGAGTCGCGGATTGGCGGTTGCATCGCGGCCGCAAAAGGTGGCGGCAAGCGTGTCCTCGGCGAGATAGGGGAAGCGCTTCTTCAAGGCTTTCGTTGCCAGCATTTCGATATTCAGGCCTTGTCCCCGCGCAATTTCCGCATGGTGCTCCAGCTTGGCGAGTTCCGGCTCGTTCCTGGCGATGTAGAGATGACCGGTGCGATCGTATTCGAAGCTCTCACCGGTGGTTTCTTCGAATGTTTCCCATATGGCCTGTGCCCTCAGGGAAAGCGGATATTGATAAGGGTCGCGCCCCTGAAGGCGCAGATTCCCGAAATTCGCTCCACTGGATTGTGCCCCCACGAAGCCTTTCTCGAGCACCGTCACCGGGTGCCCCTCACGCGCGAGAAAATAAGCAGTGAACGCGCCGATCAGACCGCCGCCGATGATGATCGTCTCCGTTTCCTGTGTCATCGGGCGGTGGTTTCCGACGTGGACAATGGCACTGGCTTGACGGGCGCCTGAGCGCGCAGTCGGCCGACTGCATCGATAGGTTTTCCACATGCCGCGGCGGTTATTTCGGCAAGCGCCGCGCTGCAGAAGCGTCCCTGACAGCGGCCCATGCCGCAGCGGGTGATGGCCTTCATGCGGTTCAGCTCGATGGGGCCGAGCGCCTGCTTCGCTGCCGCGCGTATGTCACCTGCCGTTACGTTCTCGCAACGACAGACGATTGTATGGTCGGGCAGGGTCTGTGCTGTTTCATGGGGCCAGCGGAAAGCCTTTGCGAGATGATGCTGAAACCTGCGCAATTTGCAGACCTGCCGTTGCAGGTCCCTTCTATCCTTGCCGATCTGCGACATGCCGAGATCGCCCAGCAATCCCGTGGCGGCAAGCATGCCGCTGGCGATGGCGGCGTCTGCGCCGCCAGTCGCCGCGCCGTCGCCGGCTATGTAAAGGCAGTCTCCGGCGCGCCCGCTTGTGTCGATCTTCGGCAGCCATTGGCGAAGGCCGTGGTCGAACTGGAATTCCGCCCCTGCAAGTTCCGGCAGCTGGGTTTCGGCACGCAGCCCATATCCGAGCGCAACGGCGTCGCAAGCGATACGATGCTTCCTGCCCCATGCATCAGCATATCGTATCGCAGCCACCCGGCCTTGCCCTTCAATTCCTTGCAGTTTGACACCGCTATGGACAGGCACACCGCGCTTTTTCAGCGACCATAGATAAGAGAGACCCTGCACGAAAGTTCGACTGGATTGAAGAAGGCCTGGCGCGGCACGGAGTTTTTGACGCAGCGGGGTCGTATCGAGCACGCAAAGCTGTCGTGCGCCAAGCTTGTGATATTGCAGGGCGGCCAGCAGGAGCAGCGGCGAACTGCCGGCGAATACGATCCGGCGACCAATGAAACAGCCCTGGTCCTTAAGCGCGACCTGGGCGGCGCCGAGCGAGAAAACGCCGGGAAGCGTCCAGCCGGGCAGGGGCATCAGCCGGTCTGTGGCGCCGGGGGCCAGGATAAGACCATCAAAGGCAATTTCGGAGAAGCCTTCCGCATTGAGTGTATGCGCCTTGCCGCCATGAATGGCCCAGACAAGTGTCGATGGACGATAGTCGATCTTGTCGAGGCATCCACGAAACCTGGAATGAAGGTTCTGGTGTTTATTGTACTCGTGCCCGTAGATTGCACGGGTGTCGAGTTCGATGTCAGCGTTGGTTTGCCGAAAACCCTGTCCGCCTGCGAGACTGTTCTCATCGATGACGGTGGGGCGAACGCCCGCCTCCGCCAGTGCGACGGCGGCACTCATTCCGGCCGGACCTGCGCCTATGATCAGGATTTGGCGCAAGGTCTGTTTCCCGTCAGCCGCGCGGGAGGCGATGTCAAGAGATCCAACTCAGGGGAAGCCGGTGTCGAACACGCTCGAATGCGCTTTCCCTCGACGCTCCAAACCCAGCAATCCTGACAGGCTCGCATCAGGCAGAATCCCGCACGCGGCTCTTCGGTAAATTCCGAGTACCGCAACACATGACGGTTCTGGAGCACGGCGGAAAGTACGCTTTCTCCCGCATTGGCCGATATGACGTGCCCGTCGATGCGAAACCGTAAGGGTGTACCGATACGACGCCCCACCGCTACAAATTGGGCTTCACTGGCGCTTGCTCGATCGCTGGAAGACATATCTATTGAATAGCAATAATTATTATCGTTATGAAAATGATTGAATCCAATCGATGAATTGTCAACAGGCTGCGTTCAGAGTTTGGAGATTGACCTTGCAGCGGCAACGACAAGTGGAGCGAACCGCTCGACGAGTTCGGAGTGGGTGTAGCGCGCCAGCGAAGTCGCGATGTTGATTGCCGCAATCGGGCGACCGACCGTATCGAGAATGGCTGCGGCAACGGAGCCGTCGCCGTGGTAGATCTCCTCGCACGCGACAGCAAAGCCGGATTGGCTGGCCTCGGCGACCCGCGCCTCAATCTCAGTCTTGTCCCAGACGGTGTGCGGCGTGAACGGGCGTAGATCCGAAGCCTCGATGATGGCTGTCGCTTCACTCGCGGGCAGCCGTGACAGGATGGCAAGCCCTGGTGCTGTGCAATAGGCGGGAAGCCTCGTTCCCAAAATGACATCGGTATTGAGCACGTGTCGGCTGAGGAAACGTGAGACGAAAACCACCTCAGTGTCATCCGGAATGGTCAGATTGACCGTTTCCTCGGTTTCCTTGCTCAGGTGCTGCAGATAGGGCAGCGCTCTTTCCATAAGGCGGTTGGCGCGCGTGAAGTGATAGCCAAGATCGAGCGTCCTCACGCTGAGTTCGAACTGCCGTGTGGCCGGGCTCTTGTTGAGGTATCCCAGTTTCACGAGCGTGTGTGTGAAGCGTTGCGCTGCGCTCATGTCCAGATCGGTCTCCGCCGCGATCTGGGACAGGTTCATGGTTGAGCGCTCAGCATTGAATGCGGAGAGAACGCGGAAGGCCTTCTCGACGGAACGCACCATCAACGGATCGGATTTCGACGGTTTTTCCCTGCTTGTCACTGGAATGGGTCCTTTTGCCAGAGGTCGAATTACGACCGGAAGCGGTGCAGATGTCGGATAGGCCCTCTAGCCCATTCGGCAAAAAACGGGAAGCGAGCTTGACATAATGAAAACGTTACGTTCAAAATACAATAATAATTATTGCATAGAAATAGCTGGAGTGGCAAATGCGTGAATTCATCCTCACTGAGGTCGAAGGTTCCGTCTTCAAGATCACGCTGAACCGACCGCAGGTGATGAACGCCTGGAACGCGACCATGCGAGAAGAGCTGATGGACGCCCTGGCGGAGGCCGAAGACAATGACGCGGTCCGGGCCGTCATCCTGACTGGCGCGGGGGATCGCGCTTTTGGTGCCGGACAGGACTTGAACGAGACAAAGTCGTTCGATGCGGACCGTGCCGAGGTCTGGATCGGCGAGTGGGAAAAACTTTATGACCGCTTCCGCAGGCTTTCGAAACCGATCATCGCTGCGTTGAATGGCGTTGCGGCGGGGTCGGCGTTTCAGGTCGCCCTGCTCTGCGATCTGCGAATAGGACACGCCGGTGTGCGCATGGGACAGCCGGAGATCAACTCCGGAATTCCCAGCACGACCGGCCCGTGGATCATGCGGGAAATGCTGGGTATGGCGCGCACGATCGACCTGACGCTTACCGGCCGCCTGATGGACGCGGACGAAGCCGAAAGGATCGGTCTCATCAATCGGCTGGTTCCGCAGGACAAGGTGGCCGAAGAAGCCATGAAGCTTGCGGTGGAACTGGCATCGAAGCCACCTGTCGCGATGCGGCTCGATCGTCAGCGTTTCCGCGAGATGACGGAAGCGAGCCTGCAGGATGCGCTCAGCGCGGGCATTCGCATTCAGCGTGAAGCCTACGCGACAGGAGAGCCGGCCCGCATGATGGAGGCTTTTCTCGCGAAGCGCAGGGCCAAAAGCGCGTAAAGCTGCTTAACTGGAGAAAAGGGGAACGAAATGACAAAGCAAAACAACATCTCTTTGACTCGCCGTACCGTGCTTTTGGGAGCAGGCGCGGCACTGGCTGCACCGGCGATCCTGCGCCCGGCTTACGGTTCGACGACTCTTACCGTGGCCGATCCCGGCGGACCGTTCAGCCCGGCTTTCCGCAAGGCGTTTTACGCCCCTTTCGAGAAAGAAACCGGAATGACGATTGCCAATGTGGCGCGGGAGGCGGAGCCCACTGCGCAGTTCAAGTCGATCGTCGAGACGGGAACCTTCATCTGGGATGTGTGCACTCTTACCCTTTCGGCACGGATGATATTGGAGGAGCAGGATCTGCTCGAGCCGACTGGCGTGGAAGCGGCGGATGCTCCAGGCATGATGAAAGAAGCGCTGTTCACCAATTTCGTCGGCACGGATGTCTATTCGACGATCTTCGCCTACCGCACGGACAAGCTCAAGGAGAACGCACCAAAGTCCTGGACGGATTTCTGGAATGTCGAAGCGTTCCCGGGCCGCCGCGCCCTGCGTAAAAATCCTATCGATACGCTGGAACAAGCGCTTCTGGCCGACGGTGTGCCGCTGGACGATCTGTATCCGCTCGATCTCGATCGGGCTTTCGCCAGTCTCGACAAGATCAAACCGCATATTGATGTCTGGTGGACTGGCGGCGCACAATCCACCCAGCTGCTCCAGAGCGGCGAGGTTGACATGATTTCCGGCTGGAATGCGCGTCTTCAGGCGGCCATTGATGGTGGTGCTCCTGCCGAACTTGTCTGGAATCAGGGACTGTATTCGGTCGAGGGCTGGGGCATTCCCAAGGGAAACCCGAAGGCTGATGCCGCGCGCGAGTTTGTCAAATTCTGCACGCGACCGGAACAACAGGCGCTCTACACAAGCGAGCTTGCCTATGGGCCGACCAATCAGAAAGCCTATGACAGCATCGATGCGGAACGCGCCAAGGTCTTACCGACTGCGCCGGCCAACATCTCGCAGATGCGGCTGGCGAGCGAAGACTGGTGGAGCGAGAACCGCGCAGACGTTACCGAGCGTTTCAACGCCTGGCTTCTGATCTAGCAATTGCTTCTCTGGTGAGCGACCGGCTTGCATCGAGCCGGTTGCGCACGGGCACGCCCGACCTCGGGCGTGCGCTTTGACCTATTCAGGATGAACGATGGTGCATGTGGACTCTAAGAACGCGTTGCCGAAGCTGAAGATAAGCGGGCTTGGGAAGCGCTATGGCGAAGTGGTCGCTCTGGAGCCGACCGAGTTGACCGTGAACGCGGGAGAATTCGTGACGCTGCTTGGCCCCTCCGGCTCGGGCAAGACGACACTGCTACAGATGATTTCGGGTTTGACAGAACCGACCACGGGAACGCTGCATGTGGACGGCCGCGACGAGACGGCGACGCCTGTGCACCGGCGCGACATGGGGCTGGTGTTCCAGCACTACGCTCTCTTTCCCCATATGACGGTTGGCGAGAACATCGCTTTCCCGCTGAAAATGCGCGGCGCACCGACGAACGAAGTCCGCGAACGCGTTCGCGAAACCTTGGCCAAGGTGCAGCTCGAACAGTATGGCGACCGTTTTCCGCGCGAGCTTTCCGGCGGTCAGCAGCAACGCGTGGCGCTTGCGCGCTGCTTTGTTTACCGCCCTCAGATCGTCCTTATGGATGAGCCGTTGGGCGCGCTCGATAAAAACCTTCGCGAGCACATGCAATTCGAAATCAAGCGGCTGCATCGGGAATTCGGAACCACCGTTATCTATGTGACCCACGATCAGGAGGAGGCGCTGGTTCTTTCGGATCGGATCTGCCTTATGAACCATGCACGTGTCGAGCAGATCGGCACGCCGCGCGAAATCTATTCGCGGCCCAAGAGCATTTTTTCGGCTCGCTTCATCGGGCTTTCGAACCTTTTCATCGGCAAGGTTTCCGATGCAGGCGACGGCCGCATTGTCGTGGCCAATTCCAATGGCAGTTTTGAAGCGAGGCAAGAAAATTGCGGCCCGCTCGTCAACGGCAAGGCAGGGCTGGTTCTGCGGCCAGAGCAATTGCGCCCGGGTCCCGCGGGGGCCGGGGAAAACGACATCACCGGAACGGTTACCGAAATCATCTATGTGGGGTCGGACACTCGTCTGGTGTTGACCTTGCAGGACGGAGAAACAGTATCGGTGCGTCATGACCCGGCGACCACGCTGCCAGCGCTTGGCGATTCTCTCACCTATCACTGGCCCATCGATGTTGCGGTGGTGGTTTCATGACTGCGGCCGGCCTTTCCGCCTCGCCACGAACCTTTCGCCTGCGCGCCAACGCATTGTGGCTTGCCGCGCCAGCGATTGCGTTCCTGGTCGTTTTTTTCCTCATTCCCGTGGGTCGGCTTCTTTTCCTGAGCATTCAGGGAGATACCGGCAGCCTGACGGCCGAGCATTATGATCGCCTTCTCCATACGGAGGTATATTGGCGCATCCTCATAATCACGTTCCGGATCGCGGGTTTGACCGCCTTTTTTTCGCTGCTGCTCGGTTATCCGCTTGCCTATTGGCTCTCCCAGCTCAAAGAGCAACGACGAAATCAGATGCTGCTTTTGGTGTTGGTCCCGTTCTGGACGAGCTATCTGGTCAAGGCTTTCGCCTGGATGCTGCTGCTTGGCAATCAGGGCGTGTTGAACCGGCTTCTGGGCGGTGCAGGGATCACCGACAGTCCGCTGCCGCTCATGTACAATGAGTTCGGAGTGATCGTCGGCATGGTGCATGCGATGATGCCGCTCGCGGTTCTCACGATGATGCCCGTGATGAGCGGAATAGATACGCGGTTGTCCCAGGCGGCCGGCACGCTGGGGGCCAATGGTGCCCATCGTTTCTGGATGGTCTATTTTCCGCTGTCCATTCCCGGAATGGCTGCAGGCGGCCTGCTTACGTTCATCACATCGCTCGGCTTCTTTATCGTCCCGGCCTTTTTGGGGGGACGACAGCAGACCATGCTCGCGCAGCTCATCATCATTCAGGTGCAGGAATTGGTGAACTGGGCGTTCGCCGGAGTTCTCGCGACCATGCTGCTGGTGTCGGCCCTCATCGCGTGCTGGATCTATAATCACCTTTTCGGCCTGGCATCGCTATCAGCGGGAAGCAGCACGGCCGATAAAACGTCGTCCGCCTGGACACGTCGTTTTGGCTTTGCCCTTCTTGAGAAGCTTGCGTGGATTACGTCGGCGGTAACCGGTCGGTTTTCCCAAGGAGGCCGCGGGAAGATCCTGCCGGGCTATGTCGCGCTGATCGTTTTTTTCCTGGTGGCGCCGACGCTGATGGTGATCCCCATCGCCTTTACAAGCTCGGATTTCCTGGAGTTTCCGCCGCCGGGATACAGCACGCGCTGGTTCAGCCTTTATTTCAATTCGCCGATATGGATTTCCGCGACGGTTCGCTCGTTTGGGGTCGCCTTCGCGACCGCCATCGCGGCGACAGCTATCGGTGGATTGGCCGCCCTTGCCATTGCCCGTTCGCGTTCCCGCTTCGGTGGGGTGGTGTTCGCCTTCATGCTGGCGCCGATGATCGTGCCGCGCATCGTGATTGCAGTCGGATTGTTTTACCTGTTCGCGCAGATGGGGCTGGTGGCGACCAATCTGGGGCTCGTGATCGGCCACACGGTTCTCTCCATTCCCTTCACTTTCGTTGCGATCGCCGCGGTGCTCAAAGGGTATGATTGGCGTCTCGATCAGGCGGCCGCATCGCTTGGCGCGGGGCGGTTCCAGGTTCTGCGCCTGATTACCGTACCTCTGATCCGCGGCGGGGTCATTTCGGCATTCCTGTTCGCCTTCGTCACGTCCTTCGACGAACTAACAATCGCCATCTTCGTGAGCGGCGGGCTGAAATCCACCCTTCCCAAGCAGATGTGGGACGACATGATCCTGCAACTCAATCCGACCCTGGCTGCCGTCTCCGTGGTGGTGCTTGTCATCGTCACGGCGATCCTGCTCGTTGCCGACCGTTTGCGCCGTTGAGGCGCGGGCGGTTGCTTCAGGACAGTGGGGAAGAGGTTATTCAAAATATCCAAGGTAAGAGAATGCAAATGTCAGAAGGTTTCATCGACCTGCTTTGCCGGCACGCGGCTGACAGCCCGGAGAGGATATTCGCCCGGCACGAGGGTATCGGGGTCTCGTTCGCCGATCTCGAACGGGCTTCGGCTCAACTGGCGACGGCGATCCGCGAAAAGGGTATCAAGCGCGGCGACCGCATCGCGGTTGCCATGCGCAACAGCCCGTTCGCGATGGCGACAATCTATGCAATCACCCGCGCTGGCAATGTCTGGGTTCCGGTCAACGTTGCCCTCAAGGGGGAAGGGCTGGAATACATCCTTGGTCACAGTGATCCATCCCTGATCGTTGCAGACGAGGAGTTTGCCGAGCCAATCGCGGGTTGCAGTGCGGCACGCGGCGTGCCTCTTCTGATCAATCGCGAGCGGAACCTGCCCAGCGGCGACGCGACGTTCGACGAGGCTCTCCCTCAGCCCGACGATGCAGCGGCCATCATGTACACCTCTGGGACGACGGGTCCGGCGAAGGGCGTGATCGTGACCCATCGCATGCTGCGTCTCGCTGCAGAGGCAGTCGCCTTGTGTTCTGCGCCACGGGCTGGCGATGACTATTACGTATGGGAGCCCTTCTACCATATCGGAGGAGCGCAGACCTTGTTCCTGCCCCTGGTTCGCGACGTTACCCTCACTCTGGGAAACCGCTTCAGCGCAAGCCGTTTCTGGCAGGATGTCAGCGCTGCGGGTTCCACGCATATTCATCATCTCGGGGGTGTCATCCAGATTCTGCTCAAGCAACCGCCATCGCCGCTCGACAGAGGCCACAATGTGCGGATCGCCTGGGGAGGGGGATGCGCCACGGAAGTTTGGCGGGCGTTCGAACAGAGGTTCGGCATTCACGTCAGGGAATGCTATGGCATGACCGAGGCATCGAGTCTGACGACTTACAACGATACCGGCCTTGTCGGTTCTGTCGGAAAGCCCATGCCTTGGTTCAGCGTGCGCCTGCTTGACGATGACGGCCGGGAAAGTCTCGACGAACGTGGGGAGATCGTCATCACGACGTCCGTTCCCGGCGCCATCTTTCCCGGCTATTTCCGCAATCCCGAGGCAACGGCGAAAGCGCTTTGCCCAGAGGGGTTTCGCACCGGCGATATCGGTTCCTGGGACGACGACGGAAACCTTTTCTTTCATGGCAGGAAATCCGACAGTGTGCGTTGCCGGGGTGAAAACGTCTCGTCGTGGGAGGTCGAGCATGTCGCCGGGCAACATCCCGACGTGGAAGACAGCGCCATGATCGGCGTGGCGACCGATGTAGGAGAACAGGACATCAAGCTGTTTGTGCAGCTCAAGCCGGGCGCGACAGCGGATGCGGATGCCCTCGGCGCTTGGTTGGAGCAACGGCTGGCTGGGTTTCAGGTGCCGCGGTACATCGCTTTCGTGAAGATGTTCGAGCGCACCCCCAGCCAGCGCATCATGAAGCACAGACTGTCAAACTCCACCCATGATTGCTGGGACCGGATGGCCGCGACGGAGCGTGCGTGATGAGCGACACATTCAACACTGACGTCCTGATTTCGGGAACGGGAATCTTTGCGGGCCGCATCGCTTTGGATATTGCTTCGACGGCACAGGAGCCGATCAATGTAGTGATCGCCGGCCGCAACCGCGACAGGCTGGATTGGTTGAGGACCGCGGGCAATGCGCGTGCGTCGATGTTTTCTCGCCCTGCCTCCTTTTCAACGATGGAGGTGGATTTGCTTGAAGAGGGTGCTGCGGAGCGGATGATCCTGAAGACCCGGCCGAAAATCGCCGTCCAGGCGGCATCCGTGCAGACGTCTTCGGTGATTTCAGATTCAGGAAATGCCTGGACAGCATTGGTGGCCGAGGGTGGGTTGAGTGCTACCGCCATCTTCCAGGCGCTTCTGACAAGCCGGGTTGGCAAGGCGATCAGCGAACACTCCCCAACGAGCGCTTTGATCAATTGCTGCTTTCCGGACGTGGTGAACGCGATGATTCAGGCACTGGGCCACAAGGTGCTTTGCGGCACGGGAAACGTTGCAATCCTTTCCAACGTTTTTGCAGGCGCTCGCGGGGCGGCGGGATCGGAACATCTGCGCGTGCTTGCCCATTACCAGAACCTTGGCGCATGGCGCTTGACGCGCGAGCGGAGAAACGGGGCAACGCCGCCGCGTGTCTTTCTGGATGACCGGGAGGTTGAGGACGTGTTCGAGGCGTTTTCAACGGTCAAGCTGACCCCCGAACCGGCCATTGAAGTCTCCGGGGCTTCGGGTGTGACTTTGATCTGCGCTTACGCGGCTGGCCGACCCTGGTCAGGACATGTGCCGGGACCGGGCGGTTTGCCGGGGGGGTACCCGGTGCGGCTCGAGGCAGGAGAACTGCATCTTGACCTTCCTGAAGGTCTCACGCGGAAAGAGGCCATTTCGTGGAACCATGCGTTCGAGGCGAAGAACGGCATGGTTCTGGACGGGCAGCGTGCCCATTTCACGGGCCGGCTGAAGGCTGCCTTCGAACGGGTCGGTTTCGCCCATGCCGGCGGATTCGAGGTCGATCGTCTGGAGGAGGTCTTTCGGGACTTGGCACTTCTGCGCGACAGGCTGAGTGTGCGGCCGTCCTGACCGGGAGGATGTCGTGAGCGATGCGTTGAAGGTGGTCGTCATCGGTGCTGGCATAGTCGGCGCCTTTGCTGCATGGGAACTGGTTCAGAGCGGACACGATGTGATCGTTCTCGATGTCGACCAGCCAGGTGGAAAGCAGGCCGCCAGTTATGGCAATGGCGCATGGATCATGGAGAGTTCCCTTTTGCCGGTTTCGGTGCCGGGCTTGTGGCGGCAAGTGCCGGGTTATCTCATGGATCCCCTTGGTCCGTTCGCCATTCGCCGGTCTCATCTTTTTGCGCTGACGCCATGGCTCACTCGGTTCCTTCTGGCCGGTTCAAGTGTCGGGAAGGTCGAACGGACGGCCAGTTTCCGCCACGCGCTGACGCACGGGGCGTTACAGCGCTACCGGTCGGTCGCGAAAGCAAACGGCCTCGTTTCCCTTCTCAAGCACGATGGGCATCTCTTCCTTTATTCTGATCGGGAGGCCTTCGAGGCCGATGGCCTCGCCTGGCGTTTGCGCCGGCATTACGGCATCGAATGGCGAGAGTTGGAAGACGAGGCGCTGCGCGCCTTCGAGCCCGGATTGGGCGCGCACCACCGGTTCGGCGTTTATGTTCGTGCCGGCGCGAATCTTACCGATCCTGGCGCATTCGTCACCGGTCTGGTCGAAGGTGCCGTTCGGCAGGGCGCCGTTCTGCAAAGGGCGCGTGCAACCGGCTTCAGGCTCGAGGGAAACCGGTTGCGCGCGGTGAAGACCGAAAGCGGCGAGATCTGTTCCAACAGGGCGGTCCTTACAGCGGGCATAGACGCGCGGGACTTGACGATGCAATGCGGCGATCGGGTGCCGCTCGAAACGGAGCGGGGTTACCATGTGGTGGTGCCGGAAGCCGCGGGCGGCCCGCGTCATCCAATCATGTTGATGGACGGTAAGATGGTTTTCACAAGGACGCGCGCGGGTCTGCGCGTTGCCGGTCAGGTGGAACTTGCCGGCCGCGAGGCAGCGCCGGACTGGCGACGCGCAGACATCCTAGTGAAGCATCTGCAACGGGCATTTCCCGAATTTTCGAGGCAATTCGAGGAGGGCGTGGTCGATCGATGGATGGGGCATCGCCCCTCGACACCCGACGGTATTCCCTGCATCGGTCCGTCGCGGCTTTCACCGGATGTGATCTACGGTTTCGGACACGGTCACAGCGGCATCACCATGGCGCCGGCGACAGGCAGGCTTATCGCTGATCTTTGCGGGGGGAGGCATTCTCTCATCGATTCGAAACCTTACTGGGCGGAGCGTTTCCGATGACCGACGTTGAGCCGGTCTTCATCGATGAAGGAGAGATTCGCAGACTCGGCCTGACCCCGAGCGATGCTCGCAATGCCCTCTTGCACGCCTATCGTCTCCAGCATGCAGGGCGTGTCCATGTTCAGCCGAAGATGTCTCTCGACATCGCCCCGGGGCGCAAGTTCCAGGCCATGTGCGCGGCCTGCGAGGAACTGGGGCTGGCTGTCGTGAAATGGCTTGGTGTCGCGCCCCGTATTGCAGGGGATGCTTCGCCCGGTATTCATGCGCTGGCCGTGCTGAACGACTTCAATTCCGGCGTTCCACTTGCCGTCATGGAGGCCAACGCCATGACGGGGTTGCGTACGGCAGGCATGTCTGCGCTGGCGGCGTGGTTTCTCGCCCGCAAAGACAGCAGGACGATTGGCTTCATCGGCTGCGGACTACAAGCGCGCATGCATTTGGAAGCGATGTGCGATCTCTTTCCAAGTCTGACTGTGGCACTTTGCAACAGCCGATCGGAGCAATCTGCCCGGCGTCTGGCGGATTCTGCAGAAACGCTGGGCTTGGAAGGCAGGGTCTACCCCGATCCTGCACAGCTCTTGCGGGAGAGTGACATCGTTGTTACCTCGGTCCCCGCGAGCGCGGATTTCGAGCCATTTCTGGACGCTTCCCACCTTGCGCCGGGGGCTTTCGTTGCAGCGGTGGATATAGGACGGTCCTGGCATTCGGAGGGATTTGCGGCCGTTGACTGTGTGGCGACCGACAGTCGTCTCCATCACGGTATCGATATGAAACCGGGCATTGGAATCGACTGCGATCTGTCGGAATTGGCTGGCGGTGTTCACGCGGGCCGGGAATCGGAAGCCCAAAGGGCTCTTTTCGTGTTTCAGGGACATGCAACCGCAGATCTGGCCATTGCGTGGCTGGTGCGGTCTCGGCTTTAGCCGGCGATCGCATGTCCCTCTTGGTTTGTGAGCCGGTCCGGTTGGCGGCCACGAGTGCTCTCGGCCAGCCTCCTTATAAGTTGATCTTGTGACAAGCTTGTCCGTGGCGTTTCGCTCAATGCGGGCGAGAATGCCTGCATTTCCAAGGAGCACTGGATCAAGCAGCGGGTTTCAACGCCTTGAGGCGCGTATCTGAAGCGTTATGGCAGTTGTCGCGTCAGTTGCTTCACGACCCCCGCTCGCCGTGCTAATCACCTTGCCGAATGAAGAAAAACTTCACAAAGCCGGTCCGTGGGCTCGATAGTGTCTCTGCTTTTCTGCGAGTGGTGGAGCGCCAGAGCTTCCGCGCGGCGGCGAGCGATCTCGGCGTATCTCCTTCCGCCGTCAGTCAGGCTGTCCGGTCGCTGGAAGCACGTGTCGGCGTGGCGTTGGTTTCGCGCTCGACGCGTAGCGTCGGCCTGACGGAAGCTGGCCAGCGCTTTCTCGAGCGGGCGAAGCCGGCCATGGAAAACCTCGACGCTGCATTCGAGGCGGCCCGTTCTCTCGCCGCGCGGCCTTCCGGACTGCTGCGCATTACCGTGCCACGCTCCGTCATGGCGTCTGTGCTCGAACCAGCGCTGCCGGCGTTTTGCACGGCCTATCCGGACATAGACATCGAGATCGTGGCCGATTCCGGATTCGTGGATATCGTTTCGGAGGGTTTCGATGCGGGCATAAGGCTTGGAGAGCTTGTGCACGCCGACATGATCGGCGTCAGGCTGACGCCGCCGTTCCGATATTGTGTCGTGGGCGCGCCTTCCTATTTCGAACAGCATGGCCGCCCCCTGACACCAGCCGATCTCGGCAACCACCGCGCACTCCGCTATCGCCAGCAGAGTTCGGGCGGGATCTATCGCTGGGAGTTCCTCGATAAGGGCCGGGAGATCGAGATCGGGGTGCCCGGTCCGCTGACACTCAACGACGAGACGCTGTTGCCATCGATGGCATCGAACGGTCTCGGTCTCGCCTATCTGGCAGAGCCGCTGGTGCGCGAAAGTCTCAAACGCGGGGATCTCGAAACCGTATTGGATAGGTTTTGTCCGCAAAGCCCCGGCCTGTTTCTTTATTATCCAGGTCGCGCCCAGAGCCTGCCGAAACTCAAAGTCTTCGTCGAACACATGATAAGGCAGCGTCCGTCTCTGGAAGCCCGTATGACGCATTGATCCATTGGATCGCACGCGCAACCATCGTGAAGCGCTGCTTCACGGTTCGTGCAGATCAAGCCGGATTGTCGTTCGCATGCGCCGCAGTCTAGCTTCTCCAAATTCAATGTGATCCCGAAGACGGCGGTTGGCGCGGCATGATGGAACAAGAAAACGAAGAACCGGCAAATCCCGGAAGGCGGCGTGTGCTTGGCGTGGCGGCAGCCGGTTCCCTCGCGGGAGCGGCGATGGGGGTTACGGGAGGCATGGCCCTTGCCGGGGTAGGGCGTCCGCCAGCTTCGCCGGTCTTCGAGGGCAGGCGTCGTTTTGCCGATCAGGTGGTCATGATCACCGGCGCGACGTCAGGGATCGGACGGGCGGCGGCGGAAGCCTTCGCGGCCGAGGGCGCGCGCGTCGTGTTTTGTGGACGGCGCGAGGCGCTGGGAGCGGAAGTGGAGAAGACGATTCGCGAGACAGGTGGCGAAGCGCTCTACATAAAGGCGGATGTGCGCGAGGCAGAAGAGATCGACAGTTTCGTCCGGCGCGCGGTGGCGCGTTTCGGCGGAATCGACCTGGCGCTCAACAATGCCGGCATCAGTTTCAGCAAGCCGCTGCACGAGATCGAAGCAGACGACTGGGACGACCTGCAAAGCACGAATGTGCGTGGCGTCTTCCTGTCGATGAAGGCGCAGATTCCACATATGCTCGATCGCGGGGCCCAGATCATCGTGACGGCCTCGGTCAATATTGTCGGGGCGCGACCCGGTCTTGGCGCCTACAATGCCAGCAAGCGCGCGCTGGCCGGGCTCGTGCAGACTGCGGCGTTGGAATATGCCGACAGGGGCATCCGGGTGAACGGTATTTGTCCGGGTGCGACCGATACGGAGATGATCCGCCGGCAGGCCGGTTTCATCGATGCGCCGGATGCCGCATGGAACGCTGCGATCGGCCTTTGGAGCCGCAGCAATGTTGCGGGCTTGCAGCGGGTCGCGGCGCCCCGCGAGATTGCGGCAGTGATCCTGAATATGGCTTCCCCGGACATGAGCTATCTGACCGGTTCGATGATTTTTGTCGATGGCGGAATGACCGCTTCTCTTTGACCACGGCAAAGGGCCGATGCCGAGCCTGACGATTTGCGATCCACTGGCTTCAACATGGAAACGAAAGCGGATTCGCTATGCACATACTCTTAAATCATCACGCCGTCTTTTAACTCGGCCACGTTGAGACGTCGCTGTTCCGCGGTTTCAGCCAGAACGGATCGCGCCACCGGACAGTGACAATGACGGGAGCGGATGGCAGCGGTGCGCATGCCGAGACGCGTCGGATGGAGCCAAATTGCATTAATCTGATCATTTAGCATGATCAAGATGATGTAAATTCTATCACTTTAGAAGTTCGAAGTTTGAGTGCAGTTTCCGCTCCATCTGAAGAGCTGAAGCGAGAGCATTGATGACTGAGGTTCCGACATTCTTTCGTCCCCTATGCCAGGGTGGAGGTCGTGGTCCCAGCGGTAGAGGAAAAGGTTCACGAAAAATGCGTCGAGTTGTGAAGCCATGGCGTTGATGCCCGCAATACCTTCCATCTCGAAAGGCGAAGCTTTGCAGCCACGCGGGTAATCGTCAGCTTCTGCCTACGGTCGCAGGGGGCTCCGGCCGCCGACGCGCGGCGTCGTGCGCAAGCGACCGGTTCGGCAAAATGTCGCTCGGTTGGAGGCGCGTGCAATAGGCGCCGTTCGGCTGCTGCTTACGGGCGAGACTGCCGCCTCGATACTGAATACAGGCTTATCGCTTCGATGTCGGGCGATATCAAACTTTGGCCGACAAACTCGCCTGCGGTGCACGCAGCGGAAAAATAAATGCTTGCACATACACATATATTGACAATGCTGCTCTCGCTATATAAGTGCATGTGCATGCATATAAATGGAGGCCGCCGATGAGAACCGTAACTGTCTACTTGGACTATGTTTGTCCGTTCTGCCTGCTTGCGGAGCAGGTTCTGTCTGATGCCATAGGGAACCGGAACATTCGTATATTCTGGCGTGGCTTCGAGTTGCGGCCTCAGCCTGTGCCGACGCTGCGGCCTGAAGATCCATATCTGCCCGCGATCTGGAAGAGATCGGTTTATTCGCTGGCGGAAAGACTTGGAGTGCCAATCAAGCTTCCGTCGATTTCGCCGCAGCCACGGACGGAAAAAGCATTTGAGCTGTTGGCGCTGGCACAGGATAGGGGGCTCGACCATCCGTACTCCATGCAGGTGTTGCGCGCCTTCTTTCAGGAGGATCGCGATATCGGGAATCCCGAAATCTTGATCGAACTGGCGGCTAAGGCGGGGATCGATCCCGGCGAAGCGCGTCAGGCGCTCGAAACCGGTGCTTATCTGGAACGTCATCGCGAGGCGCTGCGCTACGCGCGGGAAGACATGGCGATCACATCAGTTCCTACAATCATTGTCGGTGCACAGGTCTTTCGGGGCACGCCGTCAAGGGACGAACTGCTGCAGGCACTCGAACGGCTTGAAAGAGCTAGCGGCGACTAGAGCCGGTGTGATCCGGCGAAACCGCCGAACGGTCGGCACGTGCGTTCACGAACTCACCACTCAAAAAAGGATAGTTGCAATGAGTTGGCTTTATCTCGGAATCGCCGTGATCTTTGAGATCGCGGTTGCAATCAGTGCGGGCAATGCAAAGGGGTTCACCCGCTTCTGGTGGACGATCGCGACGCTCGTCAGCGGAACCATCGCTACCTTCTTCCTCAGCCTGGCGCTGCTCACCTTCGACGTGGGTGTCGGATACGCGATCTGGACCTCCGTCTCCGGCGTCGGGATCGTCATTCTCGGCGCGCTGTTCTTCGGCCAGCAACTGGGCTGGAAGAAGGCGCTGGGCATCCTCTTGGTCATCGGGGGCGTCGTCGGTCTGCGTCTCAGCGGTGCCGCATGACAGACCGACACGTGACACGCATACATCCATTCCTCCAATTTTCATCCTGACCAAAGGGAACTGAACAAATGGACACAATCCAAAAACACCAGAGCAGCGGTGCTGCATGGGGCATGCTGCTTCTCGCCAGCGCTTTCGAAATCGGCTACGCGCTCAGCGTAGGGGGCAGCCAGGCATTTACGGTGCTGAGCTGGTCGGCCGCCGCCGTCGTTTTCTTCCTGCTCACGCTTTACTTTCTCAGCGCCGCCCTGCGAACCATCGACGTCGGAATCGGCTATGCCGTTTGGGCCGGTGTCGGCTCGGTCGGAGCGGCCGTTCTGGGCAGCATCCTGCTCGATCAGCCGTTGACGCTGATCCAGGCCTTCTGGCTGGGTGTCATCATTGCGGGTGTCGTCTGGTTGAAGCTCGCCGACAGCGCCAAGCTTCATGGGCAAGCCTGATGGTCGCCGAACCTTCCGCTCGGTTGGCACGGCTCATGGAGGAGGCGGTCGCCTTCTCCGTGAACCATGTTCATGAAGGTGGCATTCCCTTCACCGCTCTCGTCGTCGATCGGCGTGGCATCGTTCTCGGTCGCGGCGTCAACCGCGTCCGGGAGCTCCTCGACCCGACCGCGCATGCCGAAGTCGAAGCGATACGTGATGCCTGCCGCATGCATGGGAAAACCGATCTGAGGGGCGCGACCCTTCTGGCTTCGGGAGAGCCCTGCGCTATGTGCTATATGAGTGCGCTTTTCGCCGGTATCTCGCATGTGTTATTCGCCGCCGACCGCGACGAGGCGGCCGCGCATGGCTTTGATTATCGCGACTCATACCGCGTCTTTGCCCAAGACCCGATAACTTGGCGTTCTCCTTCCGCCAAGAAGTTTCCCGTCCCCGGCAGGTTGCACCCATTTCTCGAATTCGGCGCCAAACTTCGCTTCCCATAGTGAAGGATATCGACTTGTCTAATTTCTTGCATGAACATACATGTTCCAAGGCAAGGATTGTTCTCACTAGAGGTAATGCTGCTGATGTCCAAGAGAAGTGATTCCTGGCTGGCGTTGGTCCAGGCCGTGGCGAATGTCGAAATCGAGCTGGGGAGGCTCCTCCAGGAACAACACGGCTTTGGCTTGTCGGACTATCGTGCGCTTGAAGTCCTCTCCAGATCCGCAAACAGCGAATTGCGAATGCAGGAACTGGCTGCTTACCTGCAACTGAACCAGAGTTCTGTATCGCGAATGGTGGAGCGTCTGGAGCGCGGTGGCCTTACCATCCGAGACCTTTGCCCGGATGACAAGCGGGGCGTCTACACTGTACTCACCGAAAAGGGGCGCACACGTTTGGAGGCGGCACGGCCCGATTACGAGAAAGCGTTGGATGAGGTTTCAGGCAAGCACCGAAGCTCTGGCGCACTGTCGGCTGTTTTCAACGCCGCAAGTGACCTGCCACTGAAATTTGATCCGGCATTGAGCCAGCCCTCGACGGGTTCAAGCGCCGCAGATGGCGAAGTTTGAGCAAGCGGTGCAATTGCAGTCGAACAGCACGCGGAAGCTCTGGAACTGGCTGCGGTGACAGTCGCGTTCAAAAAATTGTCGTGTATGCCGCCTTTGAAGGATTCGACGTGGCCGCTCAGGAAAGAAATTTTCCCACGCGCCTGGACACCAATCAAACAATTCTTCCGCCACAAATTCTCGATTGTCGGCCATTTTCCTGATCGGCATCGAGAAGGCCGGTCTGGAATACGGGGTAAACCCGGGCTGATCGACGCCCCATTTGAACCGGCACGATGGCGGCTGGCAACACAGACGCATCGCACCAAAAACAGGGTGAGCTCCGGTCTCGGCTGCAGCCGCAGTCTCACCAGAGGTGTTTTACGGGGCAGGTCACAAATCGGCGGGCTGGATCGTCACGGTGATACAACGTTCAGATGGAGCTTTCGATGACAACCAATCCCGTAAACCACTACAAGAACGTCCCCGCTGTTTTCGCGACGCTGGAGAAGGTTCACGGCGCGATCGACGAGCATGGCCTCGACCGGATGCTGCACCATCTCGTGCAATTGCGGGCGTCGCAGATCAACGCATGCGCCTATTGCGTCAAGATGCATACGAGAGAAGCGCGCGATGACGGGGAAACCAACGAACGCCTCGATCGCCTGACGGTGTGGGCGCATGTCGGCGATTTCACTCCGAAGGAACGCGCGGCGCTCGCCTGGACCGAGGCTCTCACACAGATTGACCGCAAGACCGACTACGGCCCCTTGCGCGCCGAGTTGCGCGAACATTTCAGCGAAGCCGAGATCAGCGCGTTGACCGCGACAGTCGCGATGATCAACCTGTGGAACCGCATCCAGATATCCGCCCACTGACATGCAGCAGCCCGAGACAACGATGTTCGAAGACCGTCGTCCGTTCCTGACAGGGCTGGCTTACCGCATTCTCGGTTCGCTGGCAGAAGCCGAGGATGCGGTTCAGGATACCTATCTCAAATGGCAGGCATGCGAACGCGGGACCATATCGAATCCAGCCGGCTGGTTAACCGCCGTTTGCACACGCCGCTGCATCGACATGCTGCGATCCGCCCGCCGGTCGCGGGTCGATTATGTCGGCGCGTGGCTGCCGGAGCCGATACAAACGATGACCGGGGATACCCCGGAAGGTGCGGCTGAGCTGTCGTCAACGCTCTCGCTTGCCTTCATGCTCGTTCTGGAGCGGCTCGCGCCGAAGGAACGGGCCGCCTATCTCCTGCGGGAGATATTCGACCAGCCCTATGAAGATGTGGCGGCGGCACTGGACGTGACGGAAGCCGCGTGTCGAAAACTGGTCTCGCGCGCACGCGGACGCATTGGACGCGAGGAGCCGGGCGCGGTCGTTCCGAGAAAAAGACAGGATGAACTGCTCGCAGCCTTCCAGGCGGCGATCGCGACTGGAAGCACCGTGCAGCTTGCGGCCCTGATGAGGGAAGACATCGAGTTGCGGGCGGACGGTGGCGGCAAGGCGTTGGCGCTTCTGCATCCGCTGTTGGGCAAGGCCAACGTGCTCGGTTTTGTTGGCGGAACCCTCAACCGGTCGTGGTCCGGCTACAGGTGGCAGCGTGTCGATATCAACGGCACCCGCGGTGCCCTTGTTTTTGACGGTCCGAACATCGTCGCCTCCGTTGGCCTCGCCTGGGACGCTCAGGGCGAACTCATCGGCATCTACATCATGCGCAATCCGGACAAACTGGCCCGTCTCGGTGATACGGAAAGCAAGATACAATGACCGATACGCGCGTAATCTCGCGCCCGGGATGGGCGGATTTGATCTCTGGTGGAAATCTCCTGCGTTCGCTCGCGTTGAGCGGCGGTGTCGCCCTGCACGCGGTCAACCTCTATGTTTCGACGACGATCCTGCCTTCGGTGGTGCGCGAGATTGGCGGGCTGGACTATTATGCCTGGAACACGACCCTTTTCGTGATCGCATCAATCCTTGGAGCGGCGCTGTCTTCACCCGTACTGACACAGGCCGGACCCCGTGCAGGCTACGGCATCGCCGCGGTCATTTTCATGGCAGGCAGCTTGATCTGCGCGGGTTCAAACGCAATGCCGATCATGCTTGTCGGCCGGTTCGTGCAGGGGTTCGGTGGGGGAATCCTGTTGGCCTTGGCTTATGCGATGGTTCGAAGGGTCTATGCCGAACCGCTCTGGCCACGCGCACTGGCGCTTCTGTCCAGTATGTGGGGCATGGCCACCCTGTTGGGGCCGGCCGTCGGCGGCGCCTTTGCGGAACTTGGCTTGTGGCGCGGTGCGTTTCTGGCCCTGCTGCCGTTTGCGGGGCTGGTTGCCATCGCCGCATTCTTCGTTCTGCCGCGACGCGATGTCGACCGAAAGATCGCGGAGCCGCTACCCGTCATTCAGTTGGGACTGTTGACGCTTGCCGTGTTCGCCGCCTCGTGGGGCGGAGTCGGCGACGGCGTTGCGTCGACCGTTGCCGGCATGCTTGCCGCCCTCATTCTGATCGCTGTTCTTGTCGTGGTGGAGCGGGCCTCAAAGAAAAGGCTGTTGCCCGCGGATACTTTCAAGCTCCCGGGGGCGCTGGGAAGCCTCTATGCAACCTCGGCACTTCTTGCCGTGACAGTGACGTGCACGGAGATTTTCCTGCCATTGTTTCTTCAAGAGCTGCATGGTCGCTCCCCGCTCGAGGCCGGCTACATCGCGGCTGTCATGTCGGCGGGCTGGACCGCGGCGGCAATCTTCGCATCCGGATTTCAAGCCGAACGTCGCGATATTGCGGTGCGCGCGGGACCGGTACTTTCTCTCGCTGCGATGGCCGTCCTTGCGGCCGTTCTGCCTGTGGCTGGACCTGCTGGCGATTGGCTGCCCCTGGCCTTCATCTGCGCTGCCCTAGTCGTCGGAGGGGCCGGCGTCGGTCTTGCATATCCGCATCTGTCGGCGATGGTCCTGCGCGTCGCGCCTCCGGGCGAAGCCGACAACGCCGCTTCGTCCATAATGACAGTGCAGCTGTGCGCAACGGCATTCGGCGCCGCCATCGCGGGCCTGGCTGTCAATCTGGCCGGAGCGAGCTCGTCCTCCGCAGATATGAATGCCGCGCATGCGGCGCGATGGCTGTTTGTC
Source organism: uncultured Nitratireductor sp. (assembly GCF_913053745.1). GTDB lineage: Bacteria > Pseudomonadota > Alphaproteobacteria > Rhizobiales > Rhizobiaceae > Nitratireductor. The sequence goes on along the minus strand of NZ_CAJXGF010000001.1, from coordinate 67,240 downwards.
ACTGTCGCGGCCGCTCCGTCGCTTTGCATAATCGTCATGCGCGGTCGTTCATTCAGGAAAGCCACCTCCCATTCCCGTTGAGGCCGGTAGGTAGCCCGTTGAATATCAACTAGATTGCGCCTTCTTGTATGATAAGCGTTCCGCCCTGCATGTCCGACAGGATTCCTTTGCGGTTCGGTTTCCGAGCGAACGAACTCTGATAACGTGGAGAGCATCAACCACCAGAGGTCCGCGACGATGGAGCCGTCTGCAGCCAGTTACTCCCGCTTCGCTCTCGAATATTTAATTTGACGCTCGTCGTCGGTCAGGGCACCTGCTGAATGCTGCCGCTGCCTCTAATCTCGGAGCGACGCATAACGGGGCCGCCCGACAATTCGACATCGCCACTTCCGGACACGAAAACGTCGGCGTCGACCTGCGCGGTCAACCTGGCATCACCGCTGCCATGAATATTCACCCGCACAGTTCTGGCGGTCAGGTCTTTCAACTCGGCCTCGCCGGAACCTGAAATGTTCACATCAAGCGCATCTGCTGTTCCGTTGGCGGCGACGCTGCCGCTGCCATGAATTTCCACCTGTACCGACCTGGCGATCAGGTCGCGCAACTCCGTCTCGCCCGAACCCGAGATTTTGACTTCGACGGCATCGGCGGCTCCCTCGACGTAAGCACTGCCGCTGCCCTTTATACTCAAGGCGAGCTGCGTCTGGTTGATTTGCGACAGGATCAGATCGCCGTTGCCACGCAGCTCCCAGTTGGAGATCGACGGTCCCGAAAGTTTCACGTCGAGCCGGGAGGCAAACCAGCCGGGATTGCAATCCAGGCGGAGTTGTCCGGCTTCCAGCCGTACATGATCGAGCAATGCCGGATCACCGCTGATAACCGCTACGGCCCTGCCTCCTGGTTGATAGCGGACCGTGGCCGGTATGTGGATCGCGAAGCTGTCATGCGCCGCCAAGGGGAGCGTTATCTCCCGACCGGCAGAGCTGGTCGGCCCGCAGGTCGATTCTCCCATACCCAACAAGCGTGATGCATCGCTCCAGTTCGATCCTGCAAGAGCGATCCCGAGCGTCAGAAAAACTGCGGCTCCCAGAGAACCCGCGGTTGCCACAAATGCCAATTTCCGAGTCATTTCGGTACTCTCCGTGTTCGTAAAATGACGCGAGCCTCAGACGTCGTGCCGGGCCGGCTGGACCGCACGAAAATGCAATCGGGCATAGTGGCCGAACATACGGATGCCGGCACTCACGCCCATCAACAACAATGCGCCGCCTCCGAAGAAGCCGCTCACAAATCCTATTCCGATGAAGAGGCGCCCAAATAAGTCCGGCATCGTCTGACTCTGGTCGAAGAACAGAGCCATGAAGACAATCTTCAAGCCGACCGCGCCGATGGCGATCAGCACGATGGCAAAGGCCATTGCCAATACGATTGCCACGACCAGCAAGGGCAGGAAGACAACGAGATCGACAAGCGCAAGCCCGGCTAGCGCCATGGTTGCGACCGCAAGGTTGGAAAGGCTCCATTGGGTCTCCAAACGCCGTAGTCCTATGTCGGCGCGCAGTTCCCGGGCAATCCTTGCCGGGTCGCCAAGAGCGGCGGCAACTTCCACCTCACTGCGGCCATGGGCGTCGGATTCGGCAAAATGGGCGGAATAATCGGCAAGAATCTCTTCGATCTCTTCGGGTGCAAGGCCAGTAAGCCCCCGTTTCAGCTTCTGCAGAAATGCATCCCTGGTCATCATACATCCTCAAGAAGTTTGTCGACCGCCGCTGCAAACGTGCGCCAATCGCTACGATACGCCTCGAAAACCGTCCGACCGAGCGGCGTGAGCCGATAATATTTGCGGGGCGGTCCGCTGCTGGATTCCACGAGGCGCGTGGCAACCAGACCTTCGTTCTGCATCCGGCGCATCAAAGGGTAGATCGTGCCTTCCCCCATTCCGACAGCGGAGACCAGGGTGCTCGCGATTTCGTAGCCATAGTTCTCCCCTCGCGACAACACCGCCAGGACGCAAAGGTCGAGAGCGCCCTTGCGCAGTTGGATTTGGATTGAGTCAGTCATGGAAGCTCCGAACCTAATGCATAGATATAACAAGCTACCATGTTATGCAAGATAGAGAGCTAAAGATGATCGAGAGGATTGCCGAACATCATGCGACCTACGGGTTTCCGGTCGAGATAGTCAACGCATAAGCCCTCCGACTCGCCGCCGCTTCCAGCTTATTGGAACGCAATCGGGCAAGGCTCCATCGTCGATGAAATCGCTGTCAGGTATAACCTCACTGGAGTTCGGATCGCCCAACTGAGCGATCTCGTCTTTCTGACACTCGATATCCTGCTGGATGCCGTATCCGTGCGACCGGCGGTCCGGACTGAGGTCGCAAGGGTTGTGGCGCGACGATCTGCCGAGTGGCTCCGCAGAACCGACCGATTGCAACGCCTTGGCAAAATCATGCGCTGTTCGACAGGTGTGTGCCTGATCAGTGATCCGTTGGCTTCTGTGTCATTCACGCTGATGCACCGAGAATGTTCTCGTCCACAAACCTCAAACGTCAAACCGGAGTGGCGTGATCGGGCGTGATTGTGCCCGTGATTTGGATGGCGCGTGCCATCGCTGCCTGTCGGGGAATAGCCAAATCGCGGAAACGGCTCGCGAAAAACGAAGGCGTTCGAATGTAAGGAGAAGAATGGCCGTGGAATTCCCACAAGAGAAAAATGGAAGGTGGCTGGTGAGACTTTTATCGCAACGGGATTTTATTCCCGATTTCGGCGCACTTTAACCGGTGCTGAGGCGCACAGCCGTGCGTTTGCCGACGATCGGGCCGGTTGGAAGCCCCGTGGATACAAGCCGCCGATCTGCTCGATCAATCCGAGCGAAAGAGGTTGTTTGCCTGGCAGGTTCGGTATTGTCCAGACGTGCAGACACCTGCATCCCGAAACCGGTGGCGGTCAACCAATCGCGTGCATCGAACAAGTAGCGCTTGGCCGCCTTCTGGCCCTGGAATTCAGAGCTTCCAGCCAACGGTTGTGGCTGGAAGTTTTTTCTCAGGTCGGAACCGGGAAACAATTTGTTTCAGCGCGCCGCGGAAACAACCACTTCGATCAGTGTATCCTTGCCCAGTTCAGCTACGCCGATCGTCGCTCTCGTCGGCAAATGTTCCGCGGGCATCCATTCCAGCCAGGCCGCATTCATACCTTCCTTTTTCGAGAAGTCCGAGATGTAGATCATGGCCGTGAGAAGGTTCTCCTTCGATGAACCGACCTCCGCCAGCAGTGCATCGATTTTTGCGCAGATCTGTTCGGTTTGGCCCTTCATGTCGAGCGATTTGTCATCGGCGACGAGGCCTCCGAAATACAAAACGCCATTGTGTTCGACGACCCGGTGGTTGATGCGGGTCTGGATGTGTCTCTTGATCATGAGAGTTCCTTATGTGCTCTGGTTGGATTTTGTGGAAAGCGCTCGATTGAAAATGGAGTGATCGGGGCCTGGGTCCTGCCGGTCGCGATCAGCTCGGCCATGACGTCGCCGACACCCGGTCCAAGCTGAAAGCCATGAGCGGAGAAGCCGAAAGCGTGGAACGCACCCTGCGCATGGGCCGCAGGACCGATAATCGGTATGCCATCCGGCATCAGCCCTTCGATTCCCGCCCATGAACGGACGATCTGTGCAGCGCGCATCACGGGGAAAATATCCATCGCCGTCTGCGCGGAATGGCGCAATTCAGCCATCTGCATATGCGTTCGATTGCTTGCCGGTTCGGGAACCCCCGGTCGGCCGCCGCCGATAACGACGGTGCCATTCGGCATCTGCTTGAAGGAGAGTGGACGTCCTGTCGCTCCGACGACGGCGGTACAGAACGGGCGCAGTCGTTCCGTGACAATCATCATGGGGGCATAGGCCCGGACAGGTGCATGGTCGCCGATCTGCCGGGCAATTTCGCCTCCCCAAGCTCCTGCACAATTCAGCACGAAACGTCCTGTGAACTCCTGCCCCCCTGTACTGACCTTCCAGTCCTTGCCTGATTTGAACACACGCTCGACCGGGGTGTTTTCCAGGACGCGCACGCCTGTTTTCTGGGCCTTGCGCTGAAAGGCGAAGGTGGTCTGGTAGGGCTGGGCAAATCCGTCATCCAGTGACGCAATGGCACCGACACAGTGCTCGGCAACACCTGGCAGGTGCTCGCGCATGGTCTGCCGATCGAGAATCCGCTCATGGGTGTAGCCCAGACCATTGAGCTCCGCGACGCGCCGGCGCAATGTTTCAAGCTCCGCTTCGGTCTCTGCGACCTTAATTTGCGGTGCCGGCTGAAAGCCGCAATCATCGTCGACAAGGTCGGCGATGTGACGCCATATGGACATGGAATGCAGAGAAAGCGGAATTTCCGCGATGTGCCTGCCGAGCTTCCGTACGCCCCCGGCATTCACGCCGGAAGCGTGCCGTGCCACGGTGTCCTTTTCAAAGACGATAACCCGGAGCCCGCGCAGCGCCGCATGCAGCGCTGCCGAGCAGCCGTGTATGCCACCACCAATCACCAGGAGGTCGGCTGTCATTTGCCGGGTAGATGTTGCAACCATCGTCCGGCCTCAGAGCGGTTCGTCACGTGTTGGTTCTCGTTCAAGCTGAGCCAGTTCTGAAAGGAGGAGTGGCTTCAGCGGGGGGCGCAGGCGATAATAGCCGATGGAGCCCGGATCCTCGCTGCGCCGTTCCGCAATGATGGTGCTGACTGTCAGTCCGCACATGCGACCTTGGCAGGGACCCATGCCACTGCGCAGAAAGGACTTGACCTGGTTCGGGCCGGGGGCACCGAGATCAACAGCCTCCCGGATGGCTCCTGCCGTTACTTCCTCACAGCGGCAAACGAGAACATCGTCGCCAGGCACCATGACCTCGTCTGAAGGTGCATACAGCGTCTCGAGAAAGGGCCGAATGGCTTCATCGCGTCTCAGCTGCCGCTGAAGAGCCCGAATTTCCGCGTCCGTGTCGCTCCCGAGTCTCCCGGCAACCCGGAGGGCGACGAGCCTTCCTCGTATCTCCGCCGATTTCGCTCCCGCGACACCGGCTCCATCACCCGCAACGAAGACGTTCTCCACGCTGCTTTCCAGGAATTCATCCAGTTTGGGGACGAAACAACGCTGGCTCTCATTCCACACGTGATCGCAGCCAAGCAGGCGCGTGGCCTGTTGATTGGGAACGACCCCCTGATGCAGGGCTACGCTGGATGTTTCGATATGATGTGCCCTGCCGTTTGCAAAGAAACGAACGGCGTCGGCGCGTTGCGATCCCTCTATCCGGATATCGTGAGCACCGGAATAGCGCGGGACACCAGCACGCCGGATCTGTCGCATCATCGACATACCCTTGCGCAGATAAGGAAGTGCGGTGAGGGCGCTGCAAAGGTGTCGGGCCGCCTTGATGTAACGCTCCCTGTCAACAGTTTCGACAATGGCTTTCGGCGGGACACCCGCCACGATCATCTGTTGCGCAAGCAGATAGAGAAGTGGCCCGCTTCCAACGAGGACCACGTCGTCGCCGATGCCACCGTGGGCTTTGAGCAAGATTTGCAATGCACCTGCTGTCGTAACACCGGGCAGGGTCCAACCGGGCATCGGCGTGGGGCGCTCTACCGCGCCTGTCGCAATTAGGAGGTGTCGTGTGGAAACCTGCGCGGAGCCGCCATTGCGCGAATAATCGATGCTCAGATCGGGATTGATGTTCCAGACAGTCGCCTCGGGAATGTAAGTGGCCTTACAGGCGCGAAACGCCTCAGCGATTCCGATACCCTTTTGATAATCCGGTCCCAGTATTTTCCGCCGCTCTTCCGGAACCGTTTCGATGGCACGATAGACCTGACCGCCAGGAACGGGCTGTTCGTCAAGAAGGATGACGGAAAGGCCGGCATTTGCGGCCTCCGTCGCTGCCGCCATGCCGGCGGGGCCGGCGCCGATAATGGCGAGGTCACAAGCGTTCATTCGATTTCAACTCCGATGGCGCCTTTCTGGCGGCGCACTTTCATGCCTTCGCGCACGGACACCATGCAGGCCTGGCGGTTCGGTATTCCGTCGACTTCAACAAGGCATTCAAAGCACACCCCCATCAGGCAGAAGGGGCCGCGCTCGCTCTGGGAAACAGGCGTATTGCGAAAGTGGGTTTCGCCCGCGAGCATGAGCGCAGAGGCGATCGTGTCGCCAGCAGCGGCATCTATGGAACAGCCCTCGAAGGTGAAAGAAACCCTTGGGGACTTGATGGCGTTATTGCGCTTGAACATGCAGTCTCTCTGTTGAAAAAGCAGACATGGGATCTTCCAGTCGACCGCGGGCGATCATGGGGGCGAGCGTGCGCGCGTGCGCACCAGCCAGCGTGACGCCCGAGTGACAATTGACCGAGAAGACGCCCGGGTGACTCTCGGACTGTTGGTAGATGGGGAACCCGTCCGGGCTCATGACGCGCAATGCAGCCCAGGAGCGCACGAGCCGCAGGTCTTTCAGGAAGGGGAAGGAACGGATCGCCCGTGTCGCAATATCCGCCATGATGCCTGGACGCGAGGTCAGGTCGAAACCGGCATCCTCGTGGCTGTCGCCGAGAAGGAAAGATCCCTCGTCGGTCTGGCGTATGAACACAGTGGGCATGGAGAACTTCATCTCCGTGCGCTCCGTCACCAGGATTTGCCCTTTTTGTGGGAACACCGGCACGTTCAATCCTGCGAGAGGCCCCAGCGTGCGGTTTCCGAGACCCGCTGCGAGCACGACCTTGGTGCCCGTGAAGACACCGGCTCCAGTGGTCAGGCGGTAGCCGTCGCCATCCTTTGCAAGAGTTTCGACACGGGCTTCATTGCGGTAGGCGCCGCCGGAACGCACGATGCTTTCGTGCAGTGCTCTCAAAAGATAAAGCGGGCTTGCATGGCCGTCATGCGGCGACCAGCTCGCGCCCACGACCTCCGGGCCGATCCCGGGCATCATCTTCTCAAGCTCATCGCGTTCGATCATGATCGCCCCGTAATCGGACCCGTGCACATTGTGCATGCGCTTGATGAGGGCGGACTGGCGTACCCAGGCTTCTTCCGAAAGACACAGATGAACGCCGCCGGCCTTGTGATAGGCTGTGTCGATGCCAGTCAGCTCCTGGAGCTCCTGGGAGAAGTCCGGCCAGACATCAGCCGAGTGGCGGCTCCAGCGCGCATATTCGGGCATGGCCTCGCCCTTGGACTGTACCCAGACAAGGCCGAAATTGCCTCGTGAAGCCCGGAATGCCACGTCGCCTTCGTCCAGCACCAGAACCTTCTCGCCAAGTCTGCCGAGACCATGCGCAAGGGCGGCGCCGACCAAACCCCCGCCGACAACAATCGTGTCGTAGTTCATCGCGCCTCTCCTCCGATCAGCAGCCTGTCCAATCCGTAGAGCCTGTTGACCGCGAGCATGAGCAACACCGTCAGGAGGATCACCATCGTCGAGATGGAAGCGACCAGCGGATCTGTCGTCTGGGTGATATGCGAGAAGAGCCGTACGGGTAGCGTGGTCGTCGACGGGTTCACAATGAACACCGTTACAGTCAATTCGTCGAAACTGGTGATGAAAGCCAGCACCCAGCCACCCACCACACCCGGCAGAATAAGCGGCAGGGTCACACGGCGAAACACCGTCCAGTGCGATGCGCCGAGCGAGGTTGCGGCCATTTCGATGGACCGGTCGACCCCCGTTACGGAGGCAAGCACCAGACGCAGGACAAAGGGCGTAACGATTACGGCATGACACAGAACGAGTCCGACAAACGTGCCATTGATGTCGAACAGACTGAGAAAGCGCAGAAAAGCGACACCAAGAACCACGGTCGGCACGGTGAGCGGGGACAGGAAGAGCGCTTGCAATGCGTCGCGTCCACGGAAACGTTCCCGCCCAATGGCGAGCGCAGCGGGTACGGCAAGAACCGTCGAAAGCGACGCCGATGCCAATCCCAGCTCCAGGCTGATCCATGCCGCGTCGATGAAGTCGGGATTGTCGAGGATCGCCCTGAACCAGCGAAACGAAATTGCGCTTGGGGGAAACTCCAGATAGCCGGTCGGTGTGAAGGAGACTCCGATTACGACAATCAACGGCCCCATCATGAAAAGCGCGAACAGAGCGTTGAAGCAGAGAGCGAAAAGGCCATTGCGGTTCATTCGAAGACCCCCGAATAGCGGCGTTCCACCAATTTGTTCCAAGCGATCATGATGGTCAGGACCGACACCAGAAGCAGCATCGCGATGGCAGCACCCAACGGCCAGTTGAGTGTGTTCAGGAATTCGTCATAGACCGTCGTCGAGACGACCTTGATACGCCGTCCGCCCAGGACTGCCGGCGTCGCGAAAGCGCTGGCCGAGAGGGAAAACACGATTAGCGAGCCGGAAAGAACGCCGGGCATCGCCTGTGGCAGAACGATGCGCATGAAGACAGTAAGGGGGGCGGCGCCAAGCGATTCTGCCGCCCTTTCGGTTGCCGGGTCCTGGCGCTGGAGGGCCGCCCAGACCGCCAAGATCATGAAAGGTATCATCACATGAACCAGGGCCACCACGATCCCGGTAGACGTGTACATCATCCGGATGGGCGACGTGATGAGTCCAATATCGCGCAGGAATTCGTTGATCACACCCTTGTTGCCCAGAAGGATCGCCCAGCCCAGCGTACGCACCACGACGGATATCAGGAGAGGTCCGAGCACGACGAGCAACATAAAAGAGCGCCAGGCAGGTTTCATGCGAAAGAGAATGTATGCTTCCGGCAGGCCGAGCACGGCACAGATGGCCGTGGTGATGAAGGCAATCAGGAAAGTTCGGCCGAATATCTCATAGAAATAGAGGTCGCTCAGCACCTCGATATAGTTCTCCGGGCCGAACGTATTTTCTATGCCCCCATAGAATGAGAAACTGTTGAAACTGAGTAGAAAGGTCATCGCCAGGGGGGTGAGCAGCAATGCCGCGAAAAGCGCCAGTGCCGGAGCGCTGAGGAGCCAGGGAGTCGTTCTGCCGGACGCTGTCATGAGACATCTCCGCGCGGCAGGAGACGCATGGCCTCCGGCTCCCAAAAAAGGTGCAGGCGCTCACCTATTTCGGCTCCGCGTCGCCCCAGATTACGCTGCATTACGAGAAGTTTGCCGATGGGCGTTTCGACCCGGAAGAGCCAGTGATCGCCCAGGAAAACCCGCTCGATCACGTCACCGGAGAGCGTTGCCTTGTCGATATCGGTCAATTCGATCCGCTCAGGGCGAAGCGAGAGTTCGACAGGACCGTTTGCCAGGACCGTTTGCGGGCCTGCGAGGCGTACATCGTCGATGACGATCTGCGTCCGCTTGCCCGCACGTTCCAGAAGTGCAGGGAGGCTGTTCGTCTTGCCAAGAAACGTCGAGATGAAGGACGTCGCCGGCTTCTCATAGACATCGAAAGGACTGTCTTCCTGAATGAGTCGCCCGCTTTGCATGACGGCGACCCGGTCGCTCAACGCCATGGCTTCCGACTGGTCGTGCGTAACAAGCAATGTGGTAACCCCGGCTTCTTGCTGAATCCGGCGAAGTTCCAATTGCATTTCCTCACGCAGCTTCGCGTCGAGGTTGGAAAGTGGTTCATCGAGCAGAAGGAGTTCCGGTTCGATGACGAGGGCGCGGGCGAGTGCCACACGTTGTCGCTGACCGCCGCTCATATGACGCGGAAAGCGGTCTCCCAGGTGCGAAAGATGAACAAGGTCAAGTGCATCAGAAACGCGTCGGCGGCGTTCGTGAGAGGGCACATTGCGCATCTCGAGACCGAAGCCGACATTTTGCTCGACTGTCATATGCGGGAAAAGCGCGTAGGTCTGAAACACGATGCCAAGGCCCCGTTTGCGGGCCGGGATTGCGCCGAGGTCGCGACCATTCAGCATGATCGAACCTGAAGTGGGCTGGGTGAAGCCCGCGATCATCTGCAACGTTGTCGTCTTGCCGCAACCCGAAGGCCCCAGAAGCGAGACGAATTCCCCGCGCTGGATGCTGAGATTGAAATCCTCGACGGCGACGACTGCGTTGTAGCGCTTGTTTAATGCCTGAAGCTCAAGAAAAGCCATTGTCTGCCCGTGATTGAAAGCCGGTTGATCCATCATCGCCCCGCCCGCGGGACAGTGTCTGTCCCGTGACGACGTTACCCCGGGTCCGCGATGGTGCGGTGCGGGAAGCATCGTCCAGGACGGGCGTGGCGATTTTCAGTGTCGCGATCAGCGTTCGATTTCACGAGCCCAGCGTTTGGTCCATTCCTCGCGAGCCGGGTTAATGGTGTCCCAGTCGACGGCGATCAGCTTGCCAATCTGTTCGGGTCCGTAAGGGAGCCATGCAGCGAGTTCGTCTGGCAGTTCAGCATTCTTGTTGACGGGACCTGAGCCCATGGCATCGGCAAGGCGTACCTGGATCTCCGGCTCTAGCAGAAAATCAACAAAGGCGTTGGCCAGGTCGGTAACGTCGCTTTCTACCACCGGGCAGGCGGCAAGCATGAGCGCGACGGCGCCTTCCTCAGGATAGGCAAATTTTGCCGGGAAACCGGTATCGGCAAGCGACTTGGTGCGACCCGAACCCCAGATTGACAGAGCGATCTCTTCCGACTGAAAGAGTTCGGACATCTTGCCCGAAGAGGGTTCGAACACCAGGATGTTGGGAGCGACCTTCTCCGCCATGGTGCTGAAGCCGGGGTCGATCTCCTTTTCGCCGCCGCCATTCAGGCGTGCCATCATCACGAGCGTATGCAAGCCATATGTGTTCGAGATCGGCGGAATGGAGAGTATCTGGCTGTATTTTTCGTCTGCCAGGTCCATCCAGCTCGATGGCAGTTCCCAGCCTTCACGCTCAAACCATTCGGTGTTGTAGGTAAAGCCGGTGGCCACGAATCCGATGCCGATGGAATTGGGGCCAAGCTTGGCAATATCGTATACATCATCGCCCGGCGTGGAAGACTTCATGGGAGCGCAGAATCCGAGCGCATCGGCCTGATACATCGGGCCGTCGTCGAGAATGACGACATCGAGTTCCTGATTGCCCTTCTGAGCCTGCAGGCGCGCAAGGTTTTCCGTCGAGTTCCCTGGCACGAACTGGATCTCGACCTCATGCCGGCTTTCAAACTCCGGGATGATAAGTTCCTTCATCAACGTTTCGAAAGAACCGCCATATCCCCCGACGGTCAGCGTCTTCTCCTGGGCCAGTGCAGATCCGAAGGCCAACACAGAGCAACTCGCAGCCAGCATCCCATGCGCCAGCGATCGCCAAATCGTTTTCATTTGCTTCCCCTTTGTTCTTGTATGGTGGCGAGCCCATTCAAAGGAGAGGTTGTCTGAATTTCAAATCATATTATTTGCGATTATTATTCCAAAAGGTTATGACAAATCCATGCGGAAGACCAATGTCCGGCAGATCGAAGCCTTCAACGCGTTTATGACGAGCGGTTCGGTGACCAAGGCCGCCGAGGCGCTTCATGTCAGTCAGCCTGCCGTCAGCAAGCTTTTGAAACTGTTCGAGGACTCCTGCGAGATAAGGCTGTTCAACCGTGACACCGGCCGGCTTGTCCCGACGCCCGAAGCGCGTGTCCTCTATACGGAAACCGCAAAGCTGGAAGCGGGGGTGCTTCGGGTTCATAAGGCAGCAAGGGAAATTCGCGAATTTGATCGGGGGCAATTGACGATCGTTGGTTTCCCGGCCATCGGCCTTCAGCTCATACCGCGCGTTGTGGCCGATATGCTGGGCCGAGACACGGGGCTCAAGGTCACGCTTCTGACCCGCACCTCGCCGAGCATCGCTGATGTGATGCTGACGCGGTCGGCGGATTTCGGCCTGTCTCTGGTGCCTGCCACTCACAGCATGTTGCATTGCGAGCCCTTTGCGCAACTGCCGATGATTTGTGCCCTTCCGGTAGATCACCATTTGGCCAGCAAGCAAGTGATCTCGCTACGCGATTTGTGCGACGATCCGTTCATCGCGCTCGGGCGAAGCGACATGTCGTATCCAGCGATCTATGAAGCCTTCCACGCTATCGGCATCAGCCCACGGGAAGTTGCCGAAGTTCAAATGTTGGAAGCGGCATGTGCCATGGTGAGCGCCGGTTTCGGAGTGTCGATCATTTCAAGTCTGGCACTGGTTGCCCCGCAGGATTCAAGGGTTGTGTTTCGTCCCCTGGCAGAGCGCATTGAAACCTCCATCTGGTTGATCACCTCCCGCGTGCACGAATTGCCGCTCGTTGGACGTGAAGTGATCAGTCGCATAAGGGATGCGGTCTCCCGGATCGACATTATGCGTTCAGCTCCTCGTAGTTCCTGAAGCGCAATCGCGGTGTGAAGAAGCGCTTGCGCACGAGCCCGACCTAGTCGTCAACCTGCCCCTTCTACCAGCCCAAGGCCGGCGTGCAGGCGACGGCTCGACGAGATGGTGACTGCACATCTACCCGAAGCGGCGGTTGAACTGGCGGTCCTTGCCGACGAAGACCGCATCCACGGGCTAACTTCATGTTGTCGCAGATGCCGCGCCTGCAGGTACTGCGGAAGAAGGCAAACGCCCGATCATGGCATCGAACACCATCTCCTGCGTCTCGCGCGGATAGGCCCGCAAGAACTGCGTCCGGATGTAGCACAGACGAACATGGGGCGACCTTCACCATGGTCGTCGCCCGCCCAGCACAACGATCTCGTGGCTCCAGTCGAACCGGTAGGCTTCGCCCGGTGCAAAGCTCAGCGGCGCATAGGCGGCGACGGAGGTGTTGCCGCGCTTCTCTTTCCGGGCCTGCGCATGCCGCCAGATCGAGCTGTAGCTGCCTCGTAGCCAAGGCCTCGAAACTCTTCAAAAATCCGCACCAGGGTCAGCTTTTCGCGCGATGGCTTGGCCGCATTGGCTGGCAACAGTCACTCCAGCTCATCCCGCCAGGCACCCATCTTGGCATCGGCTCATGTTTGCGTTCGTAGCGAAACTCCGTTGCCTCCGGGCGCGCGACCTTCAGCGCCCGGAAAATCGCCTTGATCGACTTGTGGTGAACGAAATAGGCCCGCCGTATCTTCGCGATCGTTTCCACAACCAACGTCCAAAAACAAATGCCTCCGATGATAATCGAAGGCAGTCTGATGCCCCTCTGTCTAGGGGTTCCTTTTGGATGAAAATTACCCCTCAGACGGGGTCCCTATTCCACGAAGAATCACATTCGCCGAGGTGGCTCGATTCGATGCCGCACGCCTGCTGCTATCGCGCGGCCTCTCACTCAAAACGGTTGCCGCGCAGGTCGGTCTGTTCCCCACCGCGCGCTTTTCGGAAGCCTTCGAACGGCGCTTCGGCGCCGCGCCTAGATTGTTCCGCGACATGCATGCGGGGCTGTGAGTGGAGATATTTGCGGTCGACAACCGCTTTGTGCCCCGGAGGCGACCCATCCGTCGCGCAAAGCGCTGGTGGGCTCAATGTCGTGTGTTCACTCCAAAGAAACAGTGTTCCCTTCGTCGAGACTTCCATGGGCAGCCGTCTTAATCATCGGATCCAATAGCCGCTACCGAATTAAGCTGGCGATTTCGCATCCTCGGGACGCGCGACGCGCGCGCCTCGCGACATTCGACGGAGACCGGTTTGCGATCCGCCGGGCGACACTCGCCGAGACCATCTGAAGAACCGGAAGTCCGCTATTGCCTCGAGAATCCTGCAAGATTGGCATAGCCACGCACAACGGCTTCGCGCTCGTCCTACGACGCGACCGCTCCAATGTCGGTAAATCCGTCGGGAGCGCGCGCCTCGATCATGTCGATCACGCTCTCCGGGCCGCCGTTGCGGTTCGGTTGGATAAGGTCATGTGTCCGGATGCCGATTGCGTCCGGTTCTGCCAGCAAACCCAACTCGGCCAGAGCTTCCACGGCATGGGGCAACATGTTGATACCAACGCAAAGTTCGCGGATCTCTTCGGCGCGTTCGAGTATTCCGACGTCGATGCCGACTCTGTGAAGATACAAGGCCGCAACAATACCGCCGATGCTGCCTCCCGCGATCAGCGTTTTCATCTGCGTGCTTCCTTTGCGTGCTTGTTGCCTGCACCTACCCGCGAGACGCCATAGTGAAACGGTATTCCGACACGGTCGGAAGATTTTCCGCAGAACTTATGTCGCAATTCACGACACTGAGTTTTCGACGAAAGGTTCTGTTGCCGACTTCTGGCGCCCCACGTCGTCGAAATGTTCGCGCGAGGTCGGTGCTCATAACGGTGTACGAAACAGCAATGCCGACAACAGTTTCAAAGCTTGTGGAGATCAGCTGGCTAAGGCCACCAGATAAGCATCGGTCAGTTCTCTGATCACAGAGCGTTCCGGTGACGCCGCACCGAGATGCAGGCTGCGCAATTCCGCCATGAAAGCGCCCCACATCTCCGGCCCGCCTTCTTCGAGCAACTGAGCACGGATTGAGAGTTCTTGCGTTGCTGGCGTAAATCGCCGACCCCAGGCGCCCATCTGGACAAGCAACGGCACGAGTTGGATGGCTGGCTCTGTAAGACTATAGACGGTTTTCTGCTTGTGCGCGGGATCCGGACTGATCGACAGCAAACCTGCCCGCACCAGCTTCCTTAACCGGTCGGCGAGGATGTTCGAGGCGATGCATTCCTCGGAATTGTTCAGGAGGTCGCGATAATGCCTGCGGTTCCCGAACATGATGTCGCGGATAACGATCAGGCTCCAGCGGTCCCCCAACGTTTCCAGCGTCAGGTTGATCGGGCAACCGGAGCGGATTGGCTTGTTCATGCGGATCTCCGTAAACTGCTTGCAATATAGATACGGTTTTGTTACATCGCAACTGCTTGCAATATGCTTGCGGAAAGGAGCCGGCATGGGCGCGATTATCGTCGCGAATTTCCGGCTATCCGTTGATGTCTATGGAGCCGGACAGAAGCGGCGCGCGACTTTGGTGGCGAGAACCCGCGCGACTGGCAACTGGCCATCACGGACGTTCCAGAAGATGCACAGCTACCGCGTTACCAAGCACAGCCACGGAAGCGGTAACCCACATCATGCCGGCAAAACAGGCGTAAGGAGTTCACACCATGCCCAAATTCGTCACCATCGGTTATGGCGACCAGGCCGGCTATGACCGCACGTCTCAACCTGTGAAGGACGCCGCTCACGCACAGGACGCGAAGCTCGTGGCGGAAGGGGCAATAATCGGGGTCGCCGGCACGCCGGTGCAGGTGCGCAATCCGGAGGCGGTCGGCGTTAAGACACAGGCCGGCCCGTTCACCGTCTCGGATCTGCCAATTGCCGGTTTTACGATAATCGAAGCCGCCGATATGGCCGATGCGATCACGAAAGTCTCGGGCGTGCCCTGCGCGGTTGCGCATGGTGTGGTCGAGATATGGCCGCTGAAATAGCAGTTCAACAATGCGACGGAGAAAGAGATGGCGAAGTTCGTATTCGGTATGAACGTGTCACTGGATGGCTATGTCGATCACACGGCGTTTCAGCCGGACCCCGCGCTCTTCCGCCATTTCATCGACGAAGCCGATAAGCAGACAGGCAGTATATACGGCCGCGAGATATACGAGATTATGCGGTACTGGGATGAAGACCACGCCGACTGGGAGCCGGAGGGAGCAGCCTTTGCGGCGGCCTGGCGGAAGCAGACGAAATGGGTCGTCTCACGGACGCTGAAGTCGGTCGGTCCCAACGCAAGGCTGATCGAAGATGATCTCGAAGGCACGATCCGCAAGCTGAAGGCCGAGCACGACGGGGAAATCGAGATTGCCGGTCCGAACCTGGCGCGAAGCCTCACAGATCTCAACCTGATCGACGAGTATCGAATTTACCTTCACCCAGTCGTACTCGGTCACGGCAAACCCTACTTTGGCGGTCCCCGGCCACCGCTTCGTCTGGTATCGCATCAACGGTTTGGCGAGGACGTGGTTCGGTTAACCTATGTTCCGGCATGATCTCTTTTCCTGCCGGGCGGAAAGCATCGCTGGCTTCCAATCGTTGATCGCACGCGTGCAGGTAGATTGCGAGGTTGTTCGCATCATGCCGAAGCGGCGATCGTTGACATGAAGCGTTGCGTCCTTGGATCCCGGGCATTCCCGAACATCTCCTTCGGTGGTCCGGTTTCAACGATTTCGCCAGCCTCCATATAGACGACGCGATCAGCAACGCTGCGCGCAAATCCCATTTCATGTGTCACGACCATCATGGTCATCCCGCCCTCTGCCAACTCGGTCATTGCGTCGAGCACTTCATGGATCATTTCCGGATCCAGCGCGGATGTCGGCTCGTCGAAAAGCATGATCTTCGGCCGCATGCACAAAGCACGGGCTATCGCAACGCGCTGCTTCTGGCCGCCCGACAATTGCCCCGGATATTTCTCCGCCTGATCGAGAATATGAACCCTGTCGAGATACGCCCGCGCGTTCTCTTCCGCTGCCTTGCGTCTCGTTCCGCGCGAGAGAATCTGCGGCAGGGCGCAGTTCTCCATCACGGTCAGATGGGGAAAGAGATTGAATTGCTGGAACACCATGCCGGCTTCACGGCGAACGGCATCCAGGTTGCGTAAATCATCACCCAGTTCGACGTCACCGACGAAGATTCGGCCGCCGTCATGTTTCTCCAGACGGTTTATGCAACGTATGATGGTGGACTTTCCCGAACCAGACGGCCCGCACACCACAACGCGCTCTCCGAGCGACACGGAGAGTGAAGCCCGTTTCAAGGCATGAAAGCCACCGTAGAACTTCTCGACGCCCTGCAACTCGATCGCGTTTCGGCTCATCCGTGGGCCCTCGCCGAAACCTTCAATTCCAGATGACGCGAATAGAGCGAGATTCCGAAGCATATGAGGAAATAGATAAGTGCAACGAACATGTAAGCTTCGGTGGAGGGGGCGGGCCAGGCAGGGTCCGTCGTCGCGCTGCGTGCCGCGCTCAGCATATCGAAAACGCCCACGATCAAAACCAGGGACGTGTTCTTCACCATCACGATTGCCGTGTTCGTCAGTGGAGGGATGACGTTCTGGATCGCCTGCGGCAAGACGATGTGCCAGATCATCTTCCAATATGGGATGCCGAGCGCCTCGGCGGCCTCGATCTGCCCGTCATCCAGTCCCTGCAATCCACCACGTATGACTTCGGCGAGATAGGCTGCGGCGAAAATCGTCAGAGCTGCGAGCGTTCGGCCCAGCTTATCGATCGTCCAGCCTGCCGGCAGGAGAAGAGGGAGCAAAATTGCGGCGACGAACAATAGGCCCACAAGCGGCAGACCACGAACCAACTCGATGACGGCGACGCTGATGGAGCGGATGACGGGAAGGGGGCTTCTTCGTCCAAGCGCAAGCAGAACCGCCAAGGGGAAGGCCAGTCCCAGCGAAAGAACCGCGAGCAACAGTGTGACCGGTAGGCCGCCCCATTTCGATGTCGGTACGAAACGAAGTCCGGCAATGCCGCCGCCCATCAAGATGAGCATCACACCGATGGCCGTGGCCCATACGGCGAGAAGTTTCGCATTCCAAAGCCGTGGGGAAAGCGATGCCAGGATCATCGCCAGAATCAGCAGGATCACTGCCACCGCACGCCATTGCTCTCCGGGAGGATAGAGGCCGAACATGATGAGCCGCGCCTTGGCGCGGATGAAGGCCCAGCACGCGCCGCCGTCCTGGCACTCTGCCGGCGAGGCGACGTTCCAATGGGCATTGATCAAAGCCCAATTCAAAACCGGCAGGATCGAGAGGATTATCGCGATCGCGACAATGGTGAGTGTGGCTGAAAGAAAGTCGCCAAAGACGATTTTGAGAAGAGGCTTCCTGGCAATATGTGGAGGAAGCTGTGGCTCGATGTAATTGTATACGGCACCTGGAGCGTTCATCAGCGCACCACCAAGGCCACACGGGCGTTATACCAGTTCATAAAGACGGCGACGGACAGCGAGATCGTCAGGAAGACGCCAAGCATAACCATGATGCTCTCGATTGCCTGACCGGTCTGATTGATCACCGTGTTCACCACAAGGCCGAGTTCCGGATATCCGACAGCAACGGCGAGTGTGGTGTTTTTGACCGTCGACAGATACTGCGTCGTCAAAGGCGGAACGATGATGCGAAGGGCTTGTGGCAGCACCACCTTGAACATGATGCGCCGTTCGGACAATCCGAGCGCGCGCGCTCCTTCCCATTGTCCTTTGTTGACCGCCTCGATGCCGCCGCGAATGATCTCTCCGACGAAGGCCGATGTGTAGATGGTCAGTCCGAGAATGATGGCGGCGAATTCCGGCGACAACGTCGTTCCGCCGCGAAAATTAAGGCCTTTGAGTTCGGGAAATTCTAGGCCGACGGGTGTGCCGAGAGCCTTGAAAAGCGCCACCGAAACCACCGCCCACGCGGCCGTGGTGATGAAAAGCAACCATGGCCTGCGGATCGAACTTGGCCGAGGGTATCGCCACGCCGCGACCATCGCCGCGATGAAAAGCAAGGTGCAAGACATTAGAAAGAATGCGCCCGTAGGAGCCAGCGTCAGACTCGGGGCGTAAACTCCGCGGATCGACAGATAAAGACCCGGCAAAGGTTGCAGCGCCTCACGCGGGGCAGGAAAAAGCGATGTGGCAACACCGTACCAGCACAAGAGCTGTACGATCAGTGGTATGTTTCGAAGTGTCGTGACATAGATGCCCGCCAGTCGGGACAGAAACGGATGACTGGAGCGTCTGGCGAGCCCTACGAAAAGCCCGAGAACCGTCGCCAAAACGATTGCGATCACAGATAGCCAAAGCGTGTTGGCGAGGCCGACGACATAAGCCCAGAAAAAGCTGTCCGACGGGTTGTAGGTCACAACCGATTCAGAAATGGGGAAGCGGGCAGGGCGCCAGAGATAGTCGAAGCCGGTGCGAATTCCGCGTTCAGCGAGGTTCGTGGCCGTGTTGCCGGCGATCCAACTGACGAACAGCACCACGCCCGCGACGAGGGCCGCCTGGGCGGCCCATGCGCGGAGGCGGGCGGAATACCACAATGAGGAAAACACCGCCCACCGCCTCTTACTGGAACGCGAGCGGGAACATCAGCCCGCCGTCGCTGAACAAAGCGTTGCGGCCTCGCTCGAGCTTGAGCGGGCTTCCGCCGCCAACATTGCGATCGAACATCTCGCCGTAGTTTCCGAGCGCCTTGACGATCCGGTAGGCGAAATCCTCCGAAAGCCCGAGGGCGGAACCGTTGCCGGGGTCGAGCCCGAGGAAACGGCGGATTCTCGGGTCCTCGGTCTCGGCGAAGCTGTCGATGTTGTCCTGGGTGATGCCGAAGGCTTCGGCCGCGATTAGCGCCTGAATGGACCATGTGACGATATCCATCCACTGGTCGTCACCGTGCCGTACGGCCGGCGTGAGTGCGTCCATGTAAGGCGTTGCGGGAAAGATGACGTAGTCGTCGGGATTGTCGGCCATGGTGGCGCGCACCGATGCAAGCGCCCCGGCATCGGTAATCAGTGCGTCGCAGCGTCCAGAAAAGAACGCCTGTCGTGCAGCCGTTGTGTTGTCGAACACGACGGGCTGCAGGTCGAGACCGTTCTTCGTCGATGTGTCGTTTACGACGAGCTCTGTGGTCGACCCGGTCTGGACGCAAACCGAGGCGCCGACCATGTCCTCGACCTTGGTGATTTCGAGAGATTTCGGCATCATGAACCCGGTGAATTCATAATAGTTCGGGGTCGTGAAGTTGATGCCGTTGCCGTCACGCTGCAGTGTCCAGGTAAGTGTCCGTGGCAGAATGTCGATCTCGCCTGTCTGCAGGGCTGGGATGCGTTGTTGACCGGAGAGCGGGACGAAATCGACAGCATCCTTGTCGTCGAGAACCGCAACGGCGACGGCTCTGCAGGTCTCCACGTCGAGACCGCGCCAGTATCCGTCATCGTCTGGAGCCCCGAACCCGGGGGTTCCCTGGCTGGCACCACAAATGAGCCGTCCGCGCTCAATGACGGTGTCAAGCGTGGTTTGGGCCAAAGCGGTTGTTGTCAGACATGCTCCGACGGCCGCCGTTGCAAGTATGGTTTTCAGCATTGCAGTTCCCTTCTCTTGTAGGTTCAGGCGGTTCTTGCGACCGCTTCGTTCAGGAGTGTGTCGAAGAAAATCGCGAGGTCTTCCCTCAAATCGTCGGGATGTTCCAGGCCGATATTGACGCGCAGGATGACCCGTTCGTTGCGCGTATGCTCGAACGTACGGGACAGCTTGATCGACATTGGGGCTATCAGGCTGCGCGTGCCTCCCCAGGATGCGCCGATCGAGAAATATCGCAGACCATTGAGGGCCGCGTCGAGCCGCGGCTCGGCCCGCCTCGGCAACACGACCGAAAACACTCCGCTGGCGCCTGAGAAATCGCGCTTCCAGATTGCATGACCGGGGCTGCTCGCCAAAGCCGGATAAAGCACTTCGCCGACGCCGCGTGCCTCCAGTTTAGTGGTGATTTCATGTGCAACCTTGCCGACATGCGCGATGCGGATTGCCATGGTTTCGATACCGCGAAGTACGAGCTGTACGGCATCCGGAGCGATGCCCAGGCCGAGCATGCGCATGGTGTCGCGCAAGCGCTTTCGCAGTGCGAGATCAAGAACCGAAACCGAGCCCATCAGCAAGTCGGAATGCCCACCGGGATACTTGGTCAGGGCCTGCATGGAGAAGTCGACACCGTGGTCCAGCGGCTTGAAAAGGAGCGGTGTGGCCCAAGTGTTGTCGATGCCTGTGAGTATGCCTTTTGCACGGGCGATGCCGGTAATGGCGGGGACGTCCTCCATCTCCATCGTGGTCGAGCCCGGAGATTCCATCCAAATGAGCTTGGTTTGCGCGCGGATATGGTCGTCGATACCTGCAGCGATGCCGGGTGGATAGACTGACCAGCCGATACCGCGCGGCTCAAGATAGTTTCGACAAAACCCGATGACGGGCGGGTAGGCGGTGTCCGGCACGAGGACATGATCGCCCGGCATCAAGACCGAGAGGAAGACGACGGCGATTGCTGCTTGCCCTGAGGGAAGGAGGACCGTGCGTTGCCCATTCTCGAGTTGCGTCAACTGGGCTTCCAAAACGCGTTGGGTCGGGGTCCCGTGCAAACCGTAGGAGAAACCGTCGAGATCGCGAGAGCCCCGCGTCGCATAGCTTTCCGCATCAGGAAAAACGATCGTGGACGCCCGGTGGGTGGGGACGCTGAGCGAAGCGTAGCCGCTTTCGTCGATGACGGGATGATGAACGCTTGCCGTTGCGTCGCGCATGAAGCCTCCTGAATGTGCAGTCGTCACTATTGCGCACAGGAGGCAGCAGGAATACTGATCATGTCGTATATCTCTATGCGGATACCTTATAGCTATGAATTTTCGTCAGCTCGAAGCCTACAACGCCGTCATGATCTCGGGGTCGACCGTTCGGGCTGCGGAGTTGATGGGCATTACGCAGCCTGCGGTATCGCGATTGATCGCCGAACTGGAGAACGCCACGCGGTTCCCTCTGTTCGACAGGGTCAGGGGACGGCTTGTGCCGCCGCCGGAAGGTCAGTTGTTTTTCCGTGACGTCGAATCGAGCTTCAAGGGGCTCGATAGGCTACGCACGTCCGCCGCCAATATTCGCGACTACGGAGCCGGCACGTTGAAGGTGGCCTCGCTCGCGGCTGGAGGAGCCGTCCTCGTTCCAGAGGCCATTCGTCATTTCAGGGAGCGACATCCGAAGGTGCGGATCACCTTCCACATCACCTGGTCGGCCGCGATCCGCAATGGCATCACGGATGGGCTGTATGATCTGGGTTTGGCGGCGGACGAGGCCGATCGGTCAGGCGTAGACAGTCAGCTTTTCGGCAATTTTCCGGCGCTCGTTGCAATGCCGCCCGATCATCCGCTGGCTCGACATCAGCGCATTACGCCACAGCTTCTTCACCGTCAGCCTCTGATCGGGCTTGTGCCGGAAGATCGCGCCAGACAACGCTTCGATCATGTCATGGCGGAAGCCGGAGCCGAGACCTTTTATGTGATCGAAACGCCAAGCGCCGGGACGGTCTGTTCTTTGGCACTTTCCGGCGACGCTGTCGGGATCACGAACCCGATGGTCATCCCCGCGTTTCGCGACACGGAATTGATTTTCCGTCCATTCGATCCGTCTGTCATGTTTCGCGCTTACTTGCTCTACCCGGCAAACAGACAAAAATCGCAACTTGTTCGCGATTTTACCGGCTGTTTGTTCGAATTGCGCAACAGATTCAAAGCGTTCACGAGCAGAGAATAGGATAGTTCGACGCTGTTCACCAGCGAGTATTTCTGAGGGAGTGGGCGAAGCTCCATTGATCAGTAGCATGACCATCGTCATGCCTTTTCCGCCATCTGTCGCGCCAATCACCGATTTCTTCAGGGGCTTCCTCAGCGTCGCGTTTGCGTGGAAGCCCCTGAAGGCAACAGATACGAAGACGTTCTATTCCGGCAACGTTCGCGGTAGCCAGAACCAGGCAACAATGCCGATAAAAAAGGTAAGCAGCGCGCCCGTTCCGACAGCGATATGCAGGCCTGCAAGGAAGGCTTCTTTGGCTTGCTCCACGGCCTGCGGCGTTACGCCGGTATGATCGAGCGTTTCGTCGAGTGTTCCGGCCACTCCGGGGCCGAAAAGCCGGAAAGTCAAAGCGGCCAGGGACCCCAGCAGAGTTATGCCCAATGCGTTTCCGAGCTCATTGCTGGTTTCTGCAATCGATCCGGCCGCGCCAGCCCGCTCGGGCGGAACCGCCGACACGGCAACCTCCGCAACGAGACTGAAAGACAGACCGTATCCGATGCCGGCCACAACCGTTGAGGCGACGAAGGCGGCGACACCCGCTTCGGTGCTCGTGAACAACAGCATGAAGACGCCCGCGCTTATCAGCAGATGTGTTGCCACAAGCGCTCCCTTACGCCCGACCCACTCGACGATGCGGGCAGTGTTTACGCATGTTATGGTCAGCACGGTCGCTCCCGGCAGCGTCAACAGTGCGGTCGTGAACACGTCGAAACCGAGAACCGACTGCAGATAAATTCCGGAGAGATAGCTGGCAGCGGACCAAACAACGAGCGAAAGAAGCCCGGTCAGAATCGCGATGGAGAACACCCGGTCATGAAACAAACGCAGATCCAGAAGTGGATAGGCGATGTGAGTTTGCCGGCGCAGGAACATTGAAAGAGCAATGACACCTATGATTCCCCCGACCGATTGCTCCACCGTAAAGCCCTGGGCGGCGGCGGTTTTGAGCGACCATGTGATGAGGAGTATGCCGGCGAACGACAGGACGAGGCTCAGTGAGTCGATCCGGCCATAGGTTGTCGTACGGACCTCACGGAGCAAAATCGGCGCGGCAATCAGAAATGCGAGCACGACGGGGATGTTGACCAGGAAGACTGCGCCCCATTCGAACTGCCTGAGCAACATGCCGCCGATGAGAGGCCCGAGGGCAAAGCCGGCCGCGAAGGTTGCCGCAAAGATACCGATCGCGCGCGCCCGCTGGCGCGAATCTGGAAACAGGGCCGTGACGATGGCAAGCCCGGAGGGAAGCAACGTTGCGCCCCCCAAGCCCATGAGAGCCCGAGCGGCGATCAGCATGAGCGGGGATTGCGACAAAGCGGCTCCAAGCGATCCTGCGCCGAAGATTACGGCGCCGATCATGATGAGCTTGAGCCGTCCGTAGCGGTCGCCGATATTGCCGAAAGCGATCAACAACGAGCCGACCACGAAACCGTAAATGTCGAGGATCCAAAGCGCTTGATCCGCCGTCGGTGTAAGCGCGGATGTTACATGAGGCATGGCAAGGTAAAGAATCGAACCGTCCATGGCGACGAGAAGAACGAGCGGAAGCACGGCCATAAGGCCGAGCCAGGCATTTCGATTTACGGAGCTTGGGAGTGCCGTATCTGTCATGGGTGAAAATCCTTTGTGAACGGC
Source organism: uncultured Nitratireductor sp. (assembly GCF_913053745.1). GTDB lineage: Bacteria > Pseudomonadota > Alphaproteobacteria > Rhizobiales > Rhizobiaceae > Nitratireductor. The sequence continues at coordinate 43,355 of NZ_CAJXGF010000001.1, read as the reverse complement.
GCGCGAGCACACCGCATCGGCCGCCGAACCGGGAGCCGGCGGGTGGTTGCGTTCAAATGAATGGGCGTATATACTTCAGGTAACTTACTTATGGTATATAAAGATGTCAAGCAAGCAGAATGACAATCGGGGCGGCGCCAAGCGCGTCCGTTTGAGCCGTGAACAGCGTTATCGCCAGCTTCTCGACGTTGCATGGCGGCTCGCGCGGGAGGAGGGCACGGACGCGCTGACGTTGCCGCGCATGGCAGACGAAGCCGGTGTGACCAAACCGGTGATTTACGACCATTTCGGAACACGCAACGGTTTGCTGACCGCGCTCTATCAGGATTTCGACTTGCGTCAGACAGCGATGATCGATGCCGCGCTCGATGCCAGCGGACCGACACTGCAGGCGACAGCCATGGTCATTGCATCCGCATATGTCGATTGCGTTCTTGCCCAGGGACGCGAAATTCCCGGCGTTCTGGCGGGGCTTGCCGGCTCCCCCGAACTGGAGGCGGTCAAGCGCGACTATCAGGTGGTTTTTATAGAGAAGTGTCGAAGGGCGCTCGCTCCCTTCACCGGGGCAAAGGGGATATTGCAACCCGGCTTTTGGGCGATGCTCGGTGCAGCCGATGCCTTGTCCCATGCGGCCGCGCGGGGAGAAATTTCGGTCGAGCAGGCCCACGCGGAGCTGTATGAAGTGATCGTCGCGATGGTTGCCAGAAGCAGTCGCTAGCCGATGATGAACGAACGACATCGTGAGCGCGCCGCCATGTTCGACCGACGGTTCCATCGGGTCGATACAGGCTGGCGCCATGAATTTCGGTAAGCCGGCCGAGGCGCAGACCGCCATAAGCGGCTTCTCGCGCAGACTTCCTGAGCGGGAGCAGAGCCGGGGAGCCAAGAACGTAGCTTGTCGCTGACTGGAATCCCGCCACACTTGTAACTCCTGCCATTTCGCCGGCCTGCGCTAAGTCTGTCTCCTGAACCATCTGGTCGTCACAAGGAGACGAGAACGATGACAAGGGATAACACCGAAACAAGCAACGAGCGGTCGGCAGGGCAAACTTGCGCTCTCTCTCCCTCTCCGGATGTCAATATGTCCGACACCGAACACTCGGGCCGTCCGTGGGCGTTCTCGACATGGCTGTCGGTCGTCTCACTCACTTTCGGAAGCTTTGCCTTGATCAGCAGCGAATTGCTGCCCATGGCCGTGCTTACGCCGATGGCCGCGGATCTCGGCGTTACGGATGGCGCCGCGGGGCAGGCAGTAACCCTCACGGCACTTTTCGCCGGCCTTGCGGCACCTTCGGTGGCGCTCATTGTCGGCCGCCTGGACCGAAAGCTGATCAATCTGATCCTCTGCCTCCTGGTGATTGCGTCCAACATCGCGGTCGCGCTGACGTCAGACTACATCGTGCTGCTTGCCGCGCGTATGCTGCTGGGCATCGCCATCGGCGGATTCTTCGCCCTCGCCGGTGCGACCGTCGTCCGGCTTGTCTCAATAGAGGACATGGGAAAGGGCATGTCGATCGTGTTCATTGGCCTCTCCGCGGGGCTTGTTGTCGCTCCAGCGCTCAGCACCGTGATCGGCGACGCCTTCGGTTGGCGAGCCGCATTCATGGCCGCTGCCGGAGCCGGTTTGTTCGCTTTGCTTTTGCAGGCCATCTGTCTGCCGAGCGTGCCTGCAACAAGCGCGACAAGTCTTCCGAGCCTGTTCGGCTTGCTGAAACGGCGGAATGTACGCGCCGGATTGGTCGTCGGATTGCTGTTCTTTGGCGGAGAGGTCTGCGGTTTCACCTTCATGCGGCCTTACCTGGAAACCAATGGCGGACTCGATGCCACAGCCATCGCCCCTGTTTTGTTGGTGCTCGGTCTGGCCAGCTTGCTGGGAAGTGCAATCGCCGGCGTCTTCGCCGATCGGGTTCTGCGCCAGGGCTTCGGTGCGACGTTCATGGTCCTGGCGGTTGCCACGGCCGGCTTGTTGTCACTTGGTACCAGCTACGTCGCGGTTCTGGTCTTCGCCGCCGCGTGGGGCCTCGCCATAGGCGCAGGACCGGTAATGACCCAGACATGGATGGGGCGATCCGCGCCCGATCAACTCGAGGGTGTGGGCGGGCTTTTCCTGGCTGTCATTCAGTTCGGTGTCACGCTGGGCGCCATCGCCGGCGGTATCGCCGTCGACAGTTACGGAACAAGCGCACCGCTTTACGTGACCGCCGGTTGTGCCGTGCTTGCGACGGTGCTGATCGCCACGCAGCGGACCCCAGATGTGGTTTCGCAGACGTCGGCTTCGGCGCTGGCGCCTGCTGAGTGAGCGGATGTGCGCATCCGTTTTCTCGGGGACGGGAACGCCGTTCACCGCTCATGCAGAACCCGGTGCTTTCCCTTGACCTCAAATGTCTTCGCGAATGCCTGAGCCTGTTGGTCAAGCGCAGCCCAAAGTTTTCGAACTGCGGAGCGACGGGTGTCGCGCAGGCGAAACAGCCTGATCTCGAGACTCACCTGCCATTCGGGTCCGCCAACACCAATCAGCTCGCCCCGTTCAAGCGCATCCCTGGCGCAGCTTTCCGGCAACATGGTCAGGGCCCCATATCGCAGCGCCATGCGTTTGAGGACTTCCGAAGTCGGACTCTCGCCCAATCGCTGAAAAACTTCCGGTGTCGTCCCGTTCCTTTGAAACAGGAGCTGCTCGACACCGGCGAAATAGCCGTCGGGCGAGTATCCCATGAAAGGAAAGTTCTGTGTTTCTCCTTCGAACGCAGGGTCATAGCGCGCCGTTCCGTCTTCGGCCGTCGGCGACACCAGCAGCATCGGTTCAAAGGCCAGGACTCTCGAATCGAAGCGTGAGGCCTCGAAGAGAAGCGGCACGTCGCTATGCGCATATTGCAGCACCAAATCGATCTCGCCCTCAGCAAGATGGTGCACCATGTCGTGGAAGTTCTGCGTAAAGATATGTGTCGTGAAATGGCCCGTATGGGGTTCCAGCCCGTGCAGCCAGTCTGGAATGAAGTTCAGGTTCAAGGTGGTTGCGGCGGCAATTCGCAGGTCTGGTCGGTTCACATGGACGCTCTGTTGAAACTGAGCGCGGTCGGCATAGAGCGACGAGACCATGCTTTCGGCCGTTTCGCGAAAAGCGCGCCCTTCCTCCGTCAGGGTGACGGGATAGGTTCGACGGTCGAAAAGAGCGACACCCAGCCAGCCTTCCAGTGCTCTTATACGCCGGCTGAAGGCAGGCTGGGTGACGTTTCGCTCTTCCGAGGCGCGTGAGAAATTGCGCGTCTGGGCAAGTGTCAGAAAGTCTTCCAGCCATTTGATTTCCATGTGCCCGAAAGCACCACGCCAACGGTAAACAGGCAAGCGTCAAACTATGCCAAATCGGCATAATCCATGCGAAAACGGCGTTGGCCAGCCGATCCCCCAACGGTTTCACTTGCGTCATGCGCGGCAAAAAGCGCTGCAAACTTCGGAGAGGGACCGGGCGAACGGGTGGCGGAAAACACGAAAATGGCGGCGGCGAACGTTCTTGAACTCGCCGACCTAGACATAGCATTCGGTCAGGGTGATTACACGTTCAGTGCCGTAAGGAAGCTTTCACTCGACGTGAAGCGCGGGGAAACCGTTGCGATCGTCGGCGAGTCGGGATCGGGCAAATCTGTCAGCGCCTTGTCCATCATGCGCTTGGTGGAGTTCGGTGGTGGACGTATCGAAAACGGCAAGATCCACTTTCGCCGCCGCGATGGACGCGAGATCGATCTGGCATCCCTCGATCCGGAGGAGTCACGGCGCATACGCGGCAACGAAATCGCGATGATCTTCCAGGAGCCGATGACATCCCTCAACCCGGTCTTCACGATTGGAGACCAGATTGTTGAAGCCATCGTAACCCATCAAAAGAAAACGCGGCGCGATGCATCGCGGATCGCGCTGGATACGCTTCAGCGCGTGCGCATTCCAGATGCAGCACAGGTGATGAAGCGGCATCCGCACCAATTGTCCGGTGGCATGCGGCAGCGCGTGATGATCGCGATGGCGCTGTCATGCAAGCCACAGCTTCTGATCGCCGACGAACCCACCACGGCACTGGACGTCACGATACAGGCACAGATCCTGCGCCTCATAAGCGAGTTGCAGAAGGAACAGTCCATGTCGGTGCTGTTCATCACCCACGATATGGGTGTGGTGGCCGAGGTCGCCGACAGGGTCGTGGTCATGTATCGCGGCGAGAAGGTGGAAGAGGGCGATGTGGAAACCGTGTTCCGTTCGCCCAAACATCCTTACACGAAAGCCCTGCTGAAAGCCGTGCCGCATCTGGGCGCGATGCGAGGCACCAGCGCCCCCGCGCCTTTCCCGGTGCCGGGCAAGGACGAGAACGCTCCCGCCGCGTCCGCCGATCCGGCTGCGCCAGTTGCTTATGAAAGCGAGCCGCTCCTTTCCGTTCGTGGTCTGACGACCCGTTTCGATGTCGGCGAGGGGCTCTTGGGCCGTGTCACGAAACGGGTCCACGCCGTCGAGGGGCTGGATCTCGACATCTGGCCCGGCGAAACGCTCGGCCTTGTCGGGGAATCGGGATGTGGAAAATCCACGACGGGCCGCTCGATCCTTCGTCTGGTCGAAGCGGAAGCGACGAAGCTTCATTTCGACGGCGAGGACCTGACCCGGTTGTCGAAAGGCGATCTGCAAAGGCTGCGCCGGCGCATCCAGTTCGTGTTTCAGGACCCCTATGCCTCTCTCAATCCTCGACTGACGGTTGGATATTCCATTTCCGAACCGATGCTGCTGCACGGTCTGGAAGACCGGAAAAATGCCTTCGACAAGGCTGTCTGGCTGCTTGAACAGGTCGGGCTGCAGGCCGACCACGCCAACCGCTACCCGCATGCGTTTTCCGGTGGACAGCGGCAGCGCATCGCCATCGCGCGTGCGCTCGGCACCGATCCCAAGCTGATCATCGCCGATGAAGCGGTTTCCGCGCTCGACGTTTCGGTTCAGGCCCAGGTGATCAACCTCCTGATGGACCTGCAGGCGCGCTTTGGCCTAGCCTATCTCTTCATATCGCACGATATGGCCGTTGTGGAACGGATCAGTCATCGCGTGGCGGTCATGTATCTGGGGCAGGTTGTCGAAACCGGACCCCGCGCATCGGTGTTTGAAGACCCGAGACATCCTTATACCAAACGCCTCATCTCCGCGGCCCCGATCCCCGACCCGCAGAAACGGATCACCGACAGGCCGCTGATCACCGGCGAGGTGCCGAGCCCTGTTCATCCGCTCGGCAATCCGCCGGCCATCAACGAGATGCTGGAAGTCGGGCCCCGTCATTTCGTGGCGCGTGAGGAGACCGGTGGCCGAACAGCGCCCCGCGCCGCTTGAGGCATCTTTTTCAACACCATCACCAATACAGGGAGGAAGACGAGATGAATGTTCTGAAACGCGCCGCTTTGGGTGCTGCGCTCATGGCAAGTACCACCTTCGCGCTGCCGGCCATGGCAGCAGATCTTGCGATAGCGATGGACCAGATCTTTCAGAAGATGGATCCCCACAATTCCAATTACAATGTCGACTATGTGGCCGCGAGCGGTGTGGTCGAACGCCTGATAGGGTTCGACAAGAACATGAAACTCATCCCGCAATTGGCGACAAGCTGGGAGGGGAGCGAAGATGCAAAGACCTTTACCTTCAAGCTGAGAGAAGGGGTTACGTTTCACGACGGGACACCGTTCAACGCGGCTGCGGTAAAAGCCAATTTCGACCGCCTGGCAGATCAGTCGCAGAACCTTGCGAAAAATAGCCTTTTCAAGGTGGTGGACAGCGTCGAGACGCCGGACGACTTCACTGTCGTGCTTAAACTCAAAGAGCCGTTCGGCGCGATGATCAACACGGTGGCGCATCCCTCCGTTGTCATTCACAGCCCCAAGGCGCTCGAAGAACTTGGCACTGGCGTCGAAAAGAAACTGGTGGGCACCGGTCCGTTCAAGTTCAAGGAATGGGTTCCGGGCGAGCGGCTGGTTTTGGAAAAGAACGAAAACTACTGGGACAGCGGGTGGCCGAAAGTCGACAAGGTAACGTTTTTCCCGGTGACGGAGAGCGCGACGCGGGCGTCGATGCTGTTGTCCGACGAAGTCCAGTTCGTCCACATCATGCCGGCCGAACTCTCCGAAAGGGTGGAAACCTCGGGCGGTTATGAAGTGCTGGAAGTTCCCGGCATCACCGTTTGGACGGCATCCATGAACATGCTCAAGGAGCACTTCAAGGACGAGCGTGTCCGGCGTGCCTTCAACCTGGCCGTTGACCAGCAGGCTTTTGTTGACGTGGTCTATTCGGGCCACGGTGTCGTGCCGGATTCGCCGATCGCTCCCGACACCCGCTTCTACGAAGGTCAGGAACCTTTGACGACGGATATCGAAGAAGCCCGTCGCCTCATGGAAGAGGCCGGCCACGCAGATGGCTTCGAGATCGAGATATGGGGCACCAACAGCTCAACCGGCGTTCGCATGCTGCAATTCCTCCAGCAGCAGCTTTCGCAGATCAATGTGCGTGCGAAGATCATGCCGATGGAAGGGGCGACCCGTTCGGAAAAGGTTTTCTCTTCGATGGTTCCCGAGGAGTCTACCTTCGATATGCTCTTGGGTGGGTGGTCGCCCTCGACCGGCGATGCCGACTGGCATCTGCGCCCCGTCTACGCAACGGAAGGCTGGATCCCGAAAATCTACAACATGGCGTTCTACTCCGACGAAACGGTGGACAAGGCCATTCAGGACGCGCTCAACACGGCCGATCCGGAAAAGCGCAAAGCGGCCTATGCCATTGCCCAGAAGCAAATCTGGAAGGACCAGCCGGTGGTCTGGCTCGCCATCGAGAACAAGATGGCAGGCCGCAAGAAGGGGCTCAGTGGCGTGTTCCAGATGCCCGACGGCACGATGCAGTACACCAAAGCCGCCTTCGAATAAGCCCGTACTTTACGCTGGCCCGGCATTTTTTACCGGGCCGGCATCAGGATAATTCCGATGCTGCACTATTTCCTGCGCAGGCTGGCCGCACTGGTGCCGGTCCTGTTTCTGATCTCCATTTTCGTGTTTCTCTTCATTCACGCTCTGCCGGGCGATCCCGCGCGGCTGCTTGCAGGTGAAGCGGCGACGCAGGAAGAGGTTGAGGCTGTGCGCCGGGCTTTGAAGCTCGACCGACCGCTCCTTGCTCAATATCTCGATTTTCTCGGCAATATGGCGACCGGAGATCTGGGCAACTCATTGCGCACCGGCGAGCCGGTGTCATCGATGATCGCGCGTGCCTTCTGGCCGACTTTCTGGCTTTCGGTCTGCGCGCTTGCCTGGTCTCTGCTTTTCGGATTGGTGGCCGGCGTCGTGTCCGCCGTGCGGCGTGGAAGCGCTGGCGATCATGCGGGAATGTTTCTGTCGGTTTCGGGCATTTCGATGCCCAATTTCTGGCTCGGTCTTCTTTTGATGCAGTTCTTCTCGGTCAATCTGGGCTGGGTCGGAACCAGTGGTTTCGATGAAGCCTCCGACCTGATCCTGCCTTCGATAACCCTTGGTGCCGGTGTTGCCGCCGTGATGGCCCGTTTCACGCGATCGGCGGTTATCGACGTCGCCCGCGAGGATTTCATCCGTACCGCCCGGGCGAAGGGGTTGCGGGAGAAAGTGGTTATCTGGAAACACGCCCTGCGAAACGCCCTTATCCCGGTTGTGACCATGGCCGGCCTGCAATTCGGCTTCCTGCTCGGCGGCTCCATCGTCGTGGAGAAAGTGTTCCGCTGGCCGGGACTTGGCTCCTTGCTGCTCGATGCCATCAACTTCCGTGACTATGCGGTGGTACAGGCCGAGATCATGCTGTTTTCACTGCAATTTCTCTTGATCAATCTGGCGGTGGATATGCTCTACGGCTTCATCAATCCCGCTATCCGCTACAAATAGGTTTCAGCAATGGCCCTCGTTTCCGACACATCGCCGGCTGTGCCGAAAGAGAAGACGGCAAGATCGCCCTTCAGCGAATTCTGGCGTCGCTTCGTAACCCGCCACGCCGCGTTGGCCTCCGGGTTCTTCCTGCTGCTCCTGCTGGCCATGGCACTGGTCGCACCGTGGATCCTTCCGTTCGGGCCAAATGAGTTCGATTACAAGAACACACTGGCTGGCCCTTCGGCCTTGCACTGGGCCGGAACTGACGAGTTCGGACGCGATATTTTCGCGCGCGTTTTGAATGGGGCGAAACTGTCCATGTTCATTGGCTTTCTATCGGTCACAATCGGCGCGGTGGTCGGCGTGGTCGGTGGGCTTTTTGCCGGTTACTACGGCGGTTGGCTCGATTCCATCGTCATGCGCATTTCCGATGTTCTGTTCGCCTTTCCCGGCATTCTTCTCGCCATCGGCATCGTTGCCATCCTGGGGGCAGGGTTGACCAATGTCATCATCGCGGTCGCGGTCTTCAGTGTTCCCGCCTTCGCCCGCATTGTCCGCTCCGGGACGCTTGGCCTGAAGGAAACGACCTATGTGGAGGCGGCGCGCGCAGCCGGCGCGCCAAATGCCATCATCATGTTCCGCCACATTCTTCCGGGCGTTCTCGGGGCGGTGATCGTTTACTTCACCATGCGCATCGGCACGTCCATCCTGACGGCGACCAGCCTGTCCTTCATCGGCCTTGGCGTTGAGCCCTCTGTGGCCGAATGGGGCGCGATGCTTTCCACCGGGCGGGAATATATGCTGGCGGGAGAGTGGCACCTCACCTTCTTCCCCGGTCTGGCGATCTTCCTGACGGTGCTGTGCTTCAATATTCTGGGGGACGGGCTGCGGGACGCGCTCGATCCGAAACTGGACGATAACTGAGTCAATTCATGCGAAACACATTTCTGCGCGAGGGCTGGTGGCAGGTGCCAACCGGCCCCACCAACACGATTTGCGATGTTGCCGGCGTCAAGGTCGGTCACGCCACTCTTCAGGACGAAGGCGCGTGTACGGGGGTTACAGCGGTCTTCCCGCATGAAGGCGATCTCTACCGCAGGCCGGTTCCCGCCGCCGCATCGATCCTGAATGGTTTTGGCAAAAGCCTCGGCCTGATCCAACTGATGGAGTTGGGCGAGATCGAAACGCCGATCCTTCTCACCAACACGTTCGGCGTGCCGGCCTGCGCCACAGCGCTCATCAGACAGGCCATTGCTGCAAACCCGGCCATTGGAAGAAAGGCAGCCACGGTCAATCCTTTGGTGATGGAATGCAACGATGGACAGGTCAACGATATTCAAGCCCTGCATGTGAACGAGGCATTGGCCGGCGAGGCGCTGTCCAATGCCGGAAACGCCTTCGAACAGGGGACGGTCGGAGCCGGAAGCGGGATGAAAACATTCGGCTTTTCGGGAGGCGTTGGTTCTGCTTCGCGCGCGATCGATTTGAAGGAAGGCGCGCATTTCAGGCTTGGCGCGCTTGTCCTTTCCAATTTCGGCCAGCGGGCCGACATGCGTGTTTTCGGTGATGCCGTCGCACAGCGGGTGGTCGAAGCAACCGAGGAAGAAGACAAGGGTTCGATCATCATCATCCTGGCGACCGACGCGCCGATGGATTCGCGCCAACTGAGACGGCTGTGCCAACGTGGCGGAGCGGCCCTGGGCCGGCTGGGCAGCTATTTCGGCCATCAGAGCGGCGACATCGCGGTGGCTTTCTCCACCACCAATGTGTTTGAGCGCGACACCGCCGACACTCATGAAGTATTGCGCCTTTGCGAAAGCCGCATGAACGCCTTCTTCAAGGCCGCTGTCGAAGCGACAGAGGAAGCGATCCTCAATGCGCTTTGGCATTCAAAGCCGCGTCGAGGCTATGACGGTGGCCTTCTGCCTTCGTTCCGTGAAACCATCTCGGGCCATATGAAAGGACATGCACGACCGGCATAGCATGAGCCGAAACGGCATTGGCTCTACCGCGGCAAAGGCCCGCATAAGAAGCCGCGACAGATGGACCGGATAAGGGGGTATTTATGAACGGCACACCTTGGGCGCTCGCCTTGCACGGTGGCGCAGGAACCATCCTGCGCAGCAAACTCTCGGTGGAGGAAGAAAGCCGCTTTCGCGATGGATTGGCAGAGGCGCTCCAGGCCGGCACTCAGGTCCTGCAGAAAGGGGGGGCGGCAGTCGAGGCTGTTGAATGCACGGTGATTGCGCTCGAAGAGAACCCCCTGTTCAATGCCGGGCGAGGATCGGTTCTGACAACGGAAGCGAATGTCGAGATGGATGCCGCCATCATGGATGGCCGCAACCTCGAAGCAGGCGCTGTCATCGGTTTGAACACGGTGAGAAACCCGGTGAGCCTGGCGCGGATGGTAATGGAAAGGAACGATCACGTCGTTCTGGCAGGCCAGGGTGCAGAAGTGTTTGCGCGTCTATGCGCCCTTGAGTCCAAGCCGACGGACTGGTTCGTTACCGAGCGACGGCGCAACCAGCTCGAAGAAGCGAAAAAGGCACAAACCGTTTCCCTCGACCACAATGACGGTAAATACGGTACGGTCGGCGCGGTGGCGCGTGATACAGGCGGCAATCTCGCCGCCGCCACGTCGACCGGCGGCATGACCAACAAGGCGTGCGGGCGCGTCGGCGATGCACCGCTGATCGGTGCTGGGACCTATGCCAGCAACAAGGGCTGCGCCGTGTCCGCCACCGGGCACGGTGAGATCTTCATTCGCCTGACGGTAGCGCGCGACATTGCCGCGATGGTGGAGTATCTGGGGCTCAGTCTCGAAGAGGCGGTGCGCCGAAAGGTGCATGCAGAACTGCCGGCCCTTCAGGGGGCGGGCGGCCTTATCGCGGTGGGCGCGGAAGGGGCTCCAGTGCTGAGTTTCAACACGCCGGGTATGTACCGTGCAAGCCAGGCTGCCGGGGAGAGCGAGAAGATCGCCATATTCGACGATTGATGCGTAAGCCAATCGTCATTAGGACATCTCGCGGGCGCGTGCGGCCGGTCACGACGATGCACGGTCATGCGTTGTGTCGTCATCCGTGTGCGAGAGGGCGCCGAGAACCAGCCAGGCCGTTGCACGCTCATGCAGTCCAGAGGGAGCGGCGAGGGAGAGGCGTTCCAGACACGCCCGGTGTTTCTCCGGGGGTTTGCGCGTGCGCATGCCAGCCAAAAGCAGCCGCGCCAGTTCAAGGCGCGAACCGGAGGCCTTTTTGAGGGTTTCCAGCGCGGGCAAAAGCCGTTGCTCGGTTTCCGTGAAATCGGTGCCGAAGGGGTAGGCCGGCAAGCGGCCGTCGGCGCGCGCCGTATGGAGCCATCGTTTGAGCCGCCGCGGCGTGTTTTCGCGTTGCTCGTTGGGAATCGCGCAATTGCGACTGACTTTGCCCGCGGCTTTGGCGGCGTCGAGCAGTGTCCCCTGGAAGCGGCTGTCGGCAACGGCGATCACCGCCATGATGCAGGCTTCGTCGCTTCGGCCACGCAGGTCGGCGATGCCGTACTCCGTGATCACAATGTCGCGCAAGTGTGCCGGGATCGTCGCATGCGGGTGCTCCCAAACAATGTTGGAGACGGTTCGGCCGCTCTCGTTGCGAGTGGCGCCGAGGGCGATGATGGAGCGCGCGCCCTTCAGCTCGAAGGCCTGGGTAACGAAATTGAACTGTCCGCCCACGCCGGAAACGACACGCCCATCGCCGAGCCTGTCGGAGGCGATTTCGCCGAGGCATGTCGCGTTCATTGCGTTGTTGATGAAGCGTGCGTCCTTGCGCGCTTTGCGTTTCGCCTTTTCGTCCGCGTAAAGCGCGTTCGTGAACGACACCGGCGTCATTTGGATGCGTGACCTTTTGGGGGACGGCATCGACCGCAACCGCTCGTAAAAATCTCTGCATTCCAAGAAGAAGCCCGCATGGATGGCCGCGCCGTTGACTTCGCGGCGCAGAATGTCTGCCTCGAACAGTTCGAGCAGTCCGCCCGCAAGCATCTCCGTGGCGCAGTAGAGACCGTCGTGAAAGGGCGCGCGATGGTCTTCTGGTGGCTCTCCGGCGAACGGGCAGGCATTCAGCAGCTCCTGGTAGCCGCCATTGTCGCGGTCGCGCAGCAGAAGGGCTTGTGCGACCGCATCGCCGATCGAGCCGATGCCGATCTGTAGCGTTCCGCCATCGGGCACGAGGCGGGAGGCATGCAGCCCAATGGCCAGTTCCGCCTCGCTGACGGGGCGCCGCGGCACGGAGAAGAGTTCGAACTGGTCGGCGGGGTCGTCCAACAGCAGGTCGATGTCGTCCTCGCCAATCAGCGCCGCTCCGTTCATGAAGGGAAGATGGCGATTGGTCTCGCAGGCGAAAAGGAAGTCCGTCTCGCCGCGTTGCCGCATCTCCAGCAGGTCTGCGGTGATGTCGGTGTTGCAGCTCAAACTATAGTGTCCGCTACCGTCCGCGGCCACAAGCTGGGCGATTACGTGTGGCCGGAAATCGACGATGAAGTCGAGGGCGTGCGTATAATTGGCCGCGATGTACGCCTGCTGGGCCGACGGTGTGTCGAGCCAGGAGCCGGCCTGAAAGAAGAACTCGTGTATCTTGATGTTGGCCGGCAGTTTTTCTTGTTCCAGCAGTTCTGCGTAAAGCAGCGGTTTGTAGCGACCGAACAGGCGCTCGCTCGCAGGGTCGAGAAAGCGGCGGTGGAGGTCGCTCGCCGGGCGTGGGCGGCGAAGGGTCAAGGCGGTCAAGATCTCCAACTCGACCGAGGGATCGTCGCGGGCGATCAGCGTGAGGGCGTTCGCAATGCTGTTCGCCTTGCCGAGCCCAAGCGGTAAGGCGAGGCGAATGTGTCCGCCCGCTTTCTCGACGATTTGCCGGGCCAGATCGTCCGCGTCGCGGTGAAAATTCGTCCGCATTCAGCCCAACTCCTTCCACCCTCTATCGGGCCACCCTGTATCGGGGTGGAAGCGTTCCGCCATGCTTGCCGCGAACGGTCGTGAAAGGGCGAGGCGCATCCTTATCCCTGTCGGTGTGCTCGAATGTCGAGGCCCGGAACAGGGTAGTGACTTACCGGCATGTCTGACAACACCGGACCTGCCCGATCCACCGCTCCTGTCAAGCTGATGCGTCAGGGCGCATCCTCATTCTTGAGATCTGGCGAGCGGCAGACGTCACCGCTTTCCCTTCGCTATTCCTTGAGGACGAAGGTTACTTTCATGTCGACGCGATACTCGGCAACGGATCCATTTTCGATCTGTGCCTTTACGTTTTTCACCCATACCTGCTCGATGTTTTCAAGCGTTTGGGACGCGCGCGCTACGCCGTTTTCGATTGCGTTTTCGATGCTGGTCCCGGATGCATTGATTTCGGTAATTCGTGCAACAGACATCATCTTTCTCCCTTGTCGGGTTACGTGCCCCAACGCCTCGGACATGCCGGTGTTCCATCCTTTACGGATTTTGTTGCTAGCCTCTCGGCCTTTCTCAAATCTTTGGCGAGAGCGTCTGCCATGCATCGCGGCAAGTCGTCCAAAGCCTCAGGATGCAGACGCGTTACGTGCGGTTGTGTGAGCCGCCTGCGTGATCTCGTGTATTCTTCCTGCCCTCGTTTGTGCTTTCGGACTTCAAAGAAGCGTTGATTTCACCCGACAGCACCGCGCGGGGACCGCACTGGGAGAAGGAACTGTCTTCCATTTCGATGACTGTATAGAGTTTGTCGTCACGGAAGGCGCTGGCGAAGCGGGTCGACACTCCGTCACCTGGCCGGGTGTCGGTTTCCAGGAAATCCAGCTCGGCTTCGCTGGCCACTATCCGCGCGTCGGCGGGTGACAGGGCCCTTACAACCACTTCGCCATGATTGGGAGCGCGGTCCCAGTTTGAGTCCCACGGAGCGGCTGCGGGTTTCAGCTTGAAGATTCGTTTATCCATGTTGGATAAACCATCGACTTTCCATGTTGTTCCAGGAAAGGAGCGCTGGACTGGGTGATCCCGCGTCGGAGAATTGAAGGCAGGACGATTTTTCAACGAAACCAAACCACACTTGCTCCTTCGCGAAAGTGACTTAAATTCGTCATAACGAAAATTGGCTGCGGCATGCGGACCGAACTCCCGCCAAAAATACATCGTCGCGCTTGATTGGAGAGGGCGCCAGTGACTGGTGAAGCGAACGCGGCGCAGGAATCGCGAATTGTCGCTGGCGGGGTCTGGGACAGAAGCTATCCGTTCCATCCATTCATGTTCGCCGTGGCAGCCGTGCTCAGCTTATGGGCGCGCAATCTGGACCACGTTTCGCCTGCGGATATCGCGCCGTTTCTTCTGGGCTCAGTCGGATGGGCGCTTGTCGTTTACCTGACCGTTTCCATTTTCCGGCAGCGCTTCGATGCCACCGCAGCGGTGGTCGCGAGCGTATGGGTGTTCGGCTTTCTCTTTTATGCCGAACTGTTCGGGGAGGTGAACCGTTTACTCGACGGCGGTTATTCCATGGTGCGGACACTGCCTGCCGCCGTTGCCCTTTTGGCATTGCTGACTTTTGTCGCGCTTCGCCTCGGTGGACTGTCGCGGTCGATCAACAGCATTCTCAACTGCGTTGCGCTGGTGCTCCTCATCGCGCCGACCTGGCAAATAGCGACTTATGAATGGCGCAACGGGGCTGCCCGTGCGGCCTATGACGGCGAGCGAGCCTATGCGGACATCAGGCCGTATCTGCCGGAGATCACGAACAAGCCGCGCCCGCCGGATATCTACCATTTCGTCTTCGATCGCTATGCTTCACAGAAAATCCTGGCGCGTCATTACGGTTTCGACAATGGTGACCTCGTCGACTTTCTGAATGAGCGCGGATTTTACGTCGCGGACGACAGCCATTCGAACTATCTGAAAACCGGCCACTCCCTCGCTTCGACTTTCTATATGGGATATCTCGAACCGCTGGCGCGGGATCGTCGCGTCAAGGGAGCGAACTGGCATCCCATCTACGAGATGCTGGAAGACCACCGCGCCGCGCGGTTTCTGAAAGAGCGCGGTTACGCCTTCGTCCAGTTCGGCTCCTGGTGGGTCGGCACGTTTCAAAATTCGCTCGCCGATGAAAACCGGCCGCACGGCTTTAGCGAATTCGGCATGCTTTACCTGCGCCGGACCGTTCTGAAGCCTGTCTTCCATCTCCTTCCCGACACGCCCTTCACCATGCGCCTCGATTGGGACAATGCGCAATGCCAACGGGTTGCGCGCCAAGTGGAGGAAATCAAGACCATCGGCGAACGGGAGCGGCCAGTCTACGTCTTCGCGCATATTCTCGTGCCGCACGGCCCCTACAGCTTCGCTGCCGATGGGCGCTGCCTGAATGAGCGGGAGTCCGCTGAACGTGGCGACAGGCAGGGCTTTGTCGATCAGATCGCCTATGCCAACCGCCTTATCGAGGATATTGTCACCACATTACAGGCCGATGACCGGAGGCCTCCAATCATCCTGATTCAGGCGGACGAAGGACCCTTCCCGAAGCGCGATGGCCGTGTGCCCTGGCAGGCCGCGCAGGCCGAAAAACTGCAGATCAAGACCGGCATTTTGAATGCCTATTATTTTCCGAACGGAGATTATGGACTGCTGTATCCCGACATCACTCCGGTCAACAGCTACCGCGTTCTCTTCGACACCTATTTCGGCGCCGAGTTTCCCATGCTCGCCGATCGCATCTTCGCTTTTCCGAACGACCGTTCCCTGTACGAGTTTCACGACGTGACGCAAAAGGTCCGAGGCACGGCCCACGTGGCGGGCACTGGGTCGGGTGGCGTTTCCGAATCAGGCGGGGAGTTCGCGCCGACGCCATTCTAGGAGGTGCGTTCAAAGCCTGACTGTCGGCGCGCTCATCGCTTTGTCGCTTGCTCTCCGCTCAGCGCAATTGCCCCGGAGATCTGGATGCCAGCGCGATTGCCCGGCTGACCTCGCCATAATTTCCGTCGAGCATGCTCGTACCAACACGAATGAAGCCGTTTCCATCGAGAAAGCATTTTTCTCCAGGTAGGACGGCGATCTTGTGCGCAGCCAAAGTGATCACTGCATACGCTTCCGATGGCACTTCCAGCCAGATGCAGAGACCGTCGCCCCGAAAAGCTTCGATGCCCTGTCTCTGCAACGCGTCGATCAACGCGGTGCGGCGCTGTTTATAGACATTCCGGGCCGTCGCCACTTCACGTGCTGTTCGTTCGCTCGACAAGAGTGAAGCGGCGACGTTTTGAAGAAGCCGGCTGGTCCAGCCCGCGCTGAACAACCTGTATGACTGGACCTTCTCCACGATTTCGTCGGGCGCCGACATGACGGCAAGACGCAGATCCGGGCCGTACGTCTTGGAAAAGGAATGAACGTGAATGACGCGTTCGGGGAAACGCGTCCCGAGACTTTGGGAGGGATATGCCGAGATGTCGCCATGCCCATCGTCTTCCAGGATCAGCGCGTTGCACGAAGCAAGAAGATCGCCAAGCGTGTCGAGCCGTTCGGGCGTGACGTGCCGGCCCGTCACGGAATGCGTACGAGGCTGATAGACGAACAAGACTGGCTTCACGTCGAGAGCCTCACGGAGACTTGCCGGCAGCGGACCGTGATCGTCGCATGCCACGGGCACAATTCTGGCGCCAGCATCCTCGAGGATGTCGAGAAGACGGATGGCGGTCGGTTCTTCGCAAGCGACGAGGTCCCCGGGCTGAACCAGTGCGTGCACGGTCGTATAAACGGCATTGTAGCCGCCATTGGTCGCCAACAACGCTTCATAGCGGTAGGGCCAGCGCGGTTTGAGAGCTTCTTCGAGCGCGGGCTCGATCCGTGAGCGCTCATAGCTGTTGAGCGACGCGCTGTGCGCAGCGGTTCGCAGCGCATCGGTCAGGTCCGGGAGCAGGGCGGGGTCCGGCACCGCAAAACTCAAATCCAATGCATCGGGCGTATAGTGTCCCATGCGCCCGGTACGCGCCGGTGCTTTGCCGATCGTTTTGTCGGTAATCAGAGTGCCGTTACGGCCGCGTCCCGAAATCACCTTCTGCCTGCGCAACTCCGCCCATGCGCCCGAAAGCGTCGCGGGACTGATGCCGAGGAAATAGGCCAATTCGCGTAAGGCGGGAAGCCGGGCGCCCACCGGAAGTTTTCCGGTGCGGATCAGACGAGCCGTCTCAACGGCAATGCCTTTGGCGTCGCGCCCTTCCAGCCGGTCGGCCAACCATCTCGCCTCGATTCTTTTCACGAAATCTCCCGACAATTAAATGTTCAATAACATAATAACATTTGTATCGGAATCCCTGAACATTTAATTGTCGTCTCACTTCAACAGCGGATGAGAGGACATGCCGGTTCAACTGCGCATCGCCATGAGAGACTGGGACTTCCTGACGCCAATCCTGTTAGGGGATGTGTCGGATGAAAGATTCGATCTGACGCTGATGCGCGTGGCGTCGTTGCCCGGCAATCCATCGGGGGTGGAAGGCGTCGATGGGGCCGAGGTGTCGCTCAGCCGGTTCGTTCAGCAGAAGATTGCCGGGCATGGCGACGACATCGGTATCGCGAACTTCCCGATGCGGGCGTTCCGCCATCGTTGCATCATCACCTGCAAAACGCACACCGCGCGCAGCCTGACCGACCTGAAGGGCGGGCGGATTGGCGTGACCGGTTGGCAAGATTCGGGCAACACCTGGACCCGGCATGCCTTGCTCGATGCCGGCGTCCGGCTGGAAGACGTGCGCTGGTTCGCCGGGCGGCTGACAGCGAACCATCCCTCCGTTGACAGGCTCGGACCGTTCGCACAGCCAGGCTGGATCGAAGCGATCGATGGCGATGTTCCGATGCTGGAACTGCTTCGATCGGGGACGTTGGATGCAGTCTTCACACCTTTTATGCCGGAGGGTTTTTTCGGTCCCGACTCCGAATTCCGTCCGGTACTCGATGATATTCCAGCGGCCGAGGCTGCCTATTTCGATACATATGGCTTTGTCCCGGGCATTCACGCAATGGCTTTGGCATCGGAGGTCGTTGCCCGGCACGCCTGGCTTCCGGAGGCGCTGAGCGATCTTCTCGATCGCGCCTGGGCGTTGTGGTCGGCAAAGCGATTGCGTTACTCGGAAACGTCGCCCTGGCTTTTCGATGAGCAACTGCGTGTCGGACGCTTGCTGCCGGAAGGGTGGAACCGCAGCGGTGTCGAAGAGAACCGCGCGATGATCGACGCCTTCGTTGATACAGCGTACCGCCAGAAGCTGATACCGAAACGCGTCGCCGCAGACGATATTTTTTCACCGGAGATCAAGCGGGCGGAACTCCAAAACTACGAGGAGGACAACGCATGAAGGTTGCGCTTGGCCAATTCGCAGCAGCGAATGAATGGCGTGCGAACGCCGCAACGGCCACCGCCATCCTGGCGGAAGCGAAGGACGCCGGTTGCGCGCTGTTGGTTCTTCCCGAAGGCATTCTGGCACGCGACATCGCCGATCCCGAGATCGTCCTCAAGGCAGCGCAGCCTTTGGACGGACCGTTCATGACGGAGATGCTGCGTGCCAGTGAAGGTTCGCAGATGACGACCATGTTCTGCCTCCATGTACCGGTCGCGGGCGAAGCGCGCGTACACAATGTGCTGGTCGCTCTGCGCGATGGCGAAATCGTCGCCGCATACAAGAAACTGCATCTTTACGATGCTTTTTCAGCCCAGGAATCCGAGCATGTAATGCCGGGCGCATCCATTCCGGACCTCGTGGAGGTGGACGGTTTCAAAGTGGGGCTTATGACGTGCTACGATGTTCGCTTCCCCGAACTGGCGCGACGTCATGCCGTGGCCGGAGCCGATATTCTGGTGTTGCCGGCAGCCTGGGTGAAGGGTCCGGGCAAAGAGCATCACTGGGAGACCCTCGTTACAGCCCGAGCGCTTGAGAACACCTGCTATATGGTGGCTGTCGGTGAATGTGGTCCGCGCAACATCGGTGCGAGCATGGTTGTCGATCCGCTCGGTGTAACAACGCATAGGGCTGGCGAAACACCCACGGTGATCTTCGCCACGATAGACCGCGAACGCATTGCCCACGCAAGAGCGACCTTGCCGGTGCTGGCCAATCGCCGGTTCGCGCAATTGCAACTCGCTTAATCGATCGAGAGAATGAGAAAAGGGAGAAGATAAATGTCCAACACATTGTTGAAATGCGGTGTCGCCATGATTGCAGCCGGCTTTTTTGCCGGTGCGGCACAGGCGCAGGATGGCGATGTTCCCGCACAGGAATTGAACAAGGAACTGAATGCCCAGCTTCCGGAAAAAATCCGCGAGAAGGGCTATATGACCGCCGTCAATTCCGGCTCGTTTCCGCCCTACGATTTTGTCGAGAGCGCCGACAAGGTGACCGGCGCCTCAGCCGACATCGCCACGGCGATCGGTGGGATTCTTGGCGTCGAGATTCGACACGCTTCGGTGGCCGGCTTGCCTGCCCTTTTGAGCGGCATCGGCGCGGGTCGTTATGAATTCGCCATGGGGCCGGTGGGCGATTTCGTCTCGCGGCGCGAAAACAACGATTTCGTCGATTGGGTTCAGGAATATGTCGTTTTTGCCGTGCGCGCGGGCAACCCGACCGGCATCGAAGGGCTGGAGACGGCTTGCGGGAGCCGCATTGCCGTCCAGGCAGGCGGTTCCGCCGAACGCGTCATCACAGAGCAGGCGGAAAAATGCGAGGCCGACGGCAATGAGCCCATCGAGGTGAAAAGCTATGCGGACCAGCCGACGTCGATCCTCGCCGTACGGTCCAATCGGGCGGATGCGTTCTTTTCCTCCCAGGCGCCCCTGACCTACTTCGTGCAGCAGTCCGACGGAGAGCTGGAACTGGCGGGTGTCGGCAAGAGCAACGGCTTCAAGGATCTCTTCCAAGGCGCTGTGGTTCCGAGCGAATCTCCGCTCGGTCCGGTCTTGTTGTCGGCCATTGAGTCTCTGCACGAGAACGGCACCTACGACACGATCATGAAAAAGTGGGGACTTGAGAACAACGCCCTGGCCGAACCCGGCATCAACCTGTCGACTTGGTAAAATGAACACCGCAAGACAAGACATAAGCGCATCGCCCGGTCAGGGCGCTGCGCGGCGCACTTCGCGGGATGTCGCCAACGCATATCGACCGTTCCCGATCTGGCGCCTGGTGGCGTGGCTCGTTCTGGGCTGGATCGTTCTGGAAGCGTTCATGCTGGTTGGTCAAAACCCGAATTTCGGTTGGGCGACGGTTGGCAAATACCTCTTCCACGAAAACATACTCGACGGTCTCAAGATCACTCTCGGATTGAGTGTGGTTTCGATGGCGCTGGGTATTCTTTTCGGACTCGTGATCGCCTTGATGCGGATGTCGCCGGACCGTCTCCTGTCGGGTTTCGCTGCCGGCTTTCTGTGGTTCTTTCGCGCGGTTCCGCTGCTTGTCCAATTGATCTTCTGGTACAATCTTTCGGCTCTGTTTCCGGAAGTGAAGATCTCGGTCCCTTTCGGACCGGAGCTTGGTGCCTGGGAGACGAACAGCCTGATTTCTCCGCTCACGGCGGCGATTATCGGTCTGGCACTTCATGAGGCGGCCTATATGGCGGAGATCATCCGCGGTGGCCTGCTTTCTGTCGATCGCGGGCAGATCGAGGCGTCGCAAGCGTTCGGCATGTCCCGTGCACGCGCCTTGCGCCGGGTTATTCTGCCTCAGGCCATGCGCTCGATCGTGCCGCCATCGGGCAATCAGTTCATATCGATGGTCAAAGCGACGTCGCTTGTCAGCGTCATCGCCATGTCCGATCTCCTCTATTCGGTGCAGGCGATCTACAATCGAACCTTCGAAGTCATTCCGCTGCTTCTGGTCGCCGTGGCTTGGTATCTCTTTATCGTTTCGCTTCTCAATGTGGGCCAGGAGTTCCTGGAGCGGCATTTCGGCCGCAGCGAACGCGGCGTGGTCGATGACGACGCTCTTTCCGATGAGGCTGAGAGTTGAAAATGAGTTCCGACGCACCTGTCGTCAGCGCCGTGGACGTTCACAAGTCCTTCGGCAGCAACAAGGTCCTTAAGGGGATCGACATAGATGTTTCCGCCGGGGAGGTGGTGACGGTTCTCGGCCCTTCGGGTTCGGGCAAGTCAACCTTCCTGCGCTGCATCAATCAGTTGGAGGAGATCGACAGCGGAGCGATCTTCGTCGATGGCGAGCAGATGGGGTACGAGTTGCGCGGCGAGCGGCTCTATCATCTGCCCGACAGCGCCGTGCGGCGCCAGCGCCGGAAAATCGGCATGGTGTTTCAACATTTCAACCTGTTTCCGCACATGACCGCGCTTCAGAACGTGGTGGAAGCGCCGATAGGCATTCATGGCCGCGACAAGACCGAAGCGCGCGAAGAGGCGATGGAATTGCTGCGGCGGATCGGATTGGCCGAGAAGGCGAATTCCTATCCGCGGCAACTTTCCGGTGGCCAACAGCAGCGTGTGGCGATCGCCAGAGCCCTTGCGATAAAGCCGCAGCTCCTGCTCTTCGATGAGCCGACGTCGGCACTCGACCCCGAACTTGTCGGTGAGGTTCTGGCGACCATGCGAGACCTTGCCGAGGGTGGTTTGACAATGCTGGTTGTCACGCATGAAATCAGTTTTGCGCGCGAAGCGGCGCATCGCGTGGTCTTCATGGATGGCGGCGTGGTGGTCGAGGATGGCAAGCCGGACGACGTGCTGAACGACCCTCAGCATGCGCGCACGCGTCAGTTCCTCAATCGCTTTATATGATCGCGCTTGCGCAATGCGGCCGTGCATTTCGGCCCGTTGCGGCTGCGCTCCGGCAAGTCTGCGACGACCGGCGCAGGCAAAAAAGCCGAGCAAGGTGATCCTGTCTGCACTGTGGCGGACTGAGTAGGGGGTTGCGGGGCCTTCACAGGTTCCCGGCGCCGCTGGTCATATAAGGAGGTCAGCGCCGTATCCGCTGGAGCGATAACCAACACCGATACGGCGTCACCTGTCCTTCTATCGACCACCGTCGCCGGCGCGAAGCTCGGCTATCTGCTCTTCGAGCGCCGCCAAACGTGCTTCGAAGCGTTCCAACAAGGAGTCTTGCGGCACCCAATCCTCGTTCCCCGAACCGCCGGAGCGGGTGTACATCGTGGAATCGTTCATATCGAGATATGTGTCGCCTTGAGGCTCCATGTCCTTCTTCGGAACCCCGTTTCCAACCATAAAGGAACGGCCTGGCGCACCGTTGCAGACGTAAGCCTTCTTCGTCTCGCCCTCACTTTCGACGCTGATCCGCACACCGCCGTGCCGGCAGCTTCCATTGGATCCGCTGAACGTTTCCGCGTTGATGGTCGGCATCGCTTTGCCGATCTGTGAGGAGACGATGCCGCTGATTGCTCCGGAAATCGCTCCGCCAAAGGTCCCACCCGCGGTTCCCGCGAGATTGTCGAATTCGGATTTCAGTTTATCCTCCACCTCGGCAGCGGCGTCCGCCGCCATACTCTCTGCTGCATCGCGCACATCTTTAAGCGCTTTTTCGAGCGTGTTCGAATTGCAGTAAATCTTGCCGTTGTTGTCGGTCGCTAGAAACTCGTTTTCATCTCCGCAGCCGGTGAGGCCGTTCAAAACGGCATCGGAGGCGTTCATGTCTCCGGGAAGATGCAGCCCCCCATCGCTGTCGATCTCGACGTGATTTTTGTCGTTCACACTGAAGCGGAACCGTTTGCGGCTTAAGTCGTAGCTGACAATTCCCTCGTTGTTTTCTTCCCCGACGTGCAGGCTGTTCGATTTCAGGCGCAACTTGTTGGCTTTGATCGTTTCGGCGGAGAATGCTCTGGCATCCAGTTCGCCATTTACCCTGAGGTTGTTCTTGACCGTAAGGCCCCCGTTTATGCCGGCGACAGAGTCGGAACCGATATCACCCGGATGACCTCCAAACGTGTTTGCAATTTGTGATCGGTCGCCGACGATGAAAGCCTCGCGTTTGTCCAGCGAAATGCTCGTCGCGTTGCCGTCGCGTTGAATGGCGGACGTCTTTTCCTCCAGTGCATCGAGCCTTTTCCCGTGGGCGGAAATGTTCTTTCCATTGTTTCCGATGGTCGTGTTGGTGAGGATGGAATCTATGTCCTGCATCGCCATCCATGCGACGCCGACATTATCGAGAGATTTTTCAGCCAACGCCTTGCGGTGATAAGAAATTCCGGAACCGGCTATGATCGCATTTGCGATCGTCCGCACCGCCGCGGTTTTGGCGCCCCATTTGTCCCATTTGGAAAAGTCGTATTTGAGGTTGGTTGCCAGGGCGATGAGGGTTTCACCCGCCAAGGTCCTGATAACCGGAGAGGCTATGGTCTCATAGATTACCTTTGCGTCTGTATCCTGTAGCCATGCAGGTGTTTCGACCTCATGCCACCCTCCGTTTCTCCACTCGGAATAGGTCCAGGTGCTTAGATCGAGGTACAAGCTTCGGTCCCGGGGCTCCACGTCGAAGTCGCCCAGTTTCGGTGGAATTTTGCCGGCATAGAGCGTTCTTTCCGCTGTGGAGGCGCCGATGATGATGTTCGCTGTGGCCGCTTCGCTTTTTCCTTTTTCGTTCTTCGCCACATAGGTAAAGCTGTCGCGGCCATTGTAGCCTTGGTTCGGCGTATAAGTGATTGCGTTGTCTGCGATCTGTGCGTTGCCGTGACTCGGTGGGCTGGCGAGTTCCACGCCTAAGATCTCGTAGCCATTGATATCGAGGGTAATGCGGTTGTTTTTACTATCGGGCCGCACAGCGGTATAGGTGTCGCCGACAGTCGGTTTTTTGTCGACCACAACGTTGATGTGCAAAGTATATTCCGGGCATATCGCTTGTTTTGATTTGAATGTCAGGGTCGATTTTCCAGGTTTTATGGTCTCAGCGATCTTTATAATGGGAGAAGGGTGGTCGTGAATTTTTATGATATTAGAGTTGCTGTTTTTTATATTTGATATTTGAGGGTCTGGTATGGTTGCGTTGGGGATATGTCTGGGATCCGGATTGAAAAGGAAAACAAGCTGCCTGGATCCGGAACGGATGGGCCATTCGACCTGCGATCCGGAATTCGCCCTGTGACTTTTCCCTTGCTCGAGAGAATACACGATCGCGCATCTTTCCTGCGCTTGTGCATGGAGTGGAACGCCGACGCCGGCCAATAAAACGACAAACAACAGAATGCGCCGGAGCGCATTGTGTGGCGCATCGACACAATCTTTCATGCCCGACCTGTCTATTCTGCGGTAACGAAGCGGAAAAGTCCCGTTCCCTGCCATGCCTGTTCTCCTTGGTTGCCCGATCACACGGCCTGTTTTTGCCATCACCCTTAGCGCCGACCCTCTTTGGCTTTCTCAATTGCAGATGGAGAGCCGATTTCCATTCCGCTGAAATTCCGAGCGTTCAGCCTCTCAATTTGACGCAGCACCGCCGAATGGACCCTGTTCGGACGAAACGATATGTCCTGTCTGTCGTCCGCAGGACTGCATTTGATGTGACAGTCGAGCCAGGGATTGCGGTGTTTGCCGACCGCGTCTGCGAAGCCAGCGCAAACTGCCTTCGGCTCGGTTGCCAGGCCATCCTTTTCGATCCAATCCGATGGAGGCCGAAAGAGCCCGCAGTTCTAAAACCGGAGATCTGTTGGAACGCCGCCGCGCCGATATCGACCCGAGACGCATCGCCACCGATTGATTTGCCTACCCCGGAGCGCTGGCCGGCTTTCGGTCGAACCTGACGGGGCGAAGACGATGAGAGCTTAGCAGATAGCCCTTATGCGGGATGTCTAAAGTCAATGCACAGTGTCCAGTTTGCCGGAAAAGCGCTGGCCTTTCCGCGCAGCCGTTAGTCAGCATTGGCAGAACTCCCGGTACTCCCGAGGTGACATGCCTCGATGGGTACGGAACGCGCGTGCAAAGGCGGCTGCGTCGGCATAGCCCGATCGAAATGCAACCAGTTTGACCGGCATGTCGGCAAAGGCAAGGAGCAGAGCGGCCGCCCGTTCGAGTCGTGCTGCTCTGAGCGTATCGCCGACCGACAATTCCTCTACTGCAAAGGCTTGATAGAGATACGCGCGTGAGCAACCGACGGCACGCGCAATCCCTGCCGCCGTCAGCTTGTGGTCGCCGCATTGCAACTGGATATACCGCCGGGCGGCGGCGAGAACGGCAGCATCGTGCCCAGGAACCTGTTGACCGTCCTCGCGGTTGTCCACCTGCGCCAAAGTGGCGAGCGCCATATCGGTGGCGGCCTTCATAGCAATGTCGGCAGAGCGGCGGTCGAGGCGTTCGCCTTCCATGGCCATGGTATGAAGGTGCGAGGTTAGAAGATGCGTCATACCCCGATGGGGGAGGCTTACGGGCCCTTCCCGAAGCACGGTAAGGTCGTTGCCCAGGGCGGCAACGATTTTGTCCCGCGGCAGCATCAATGAGATAACGCTGTGATCGCGCGACACGGTTGTCGACTGTTGCCCACCGTCGAGGGCGAGAAGCCCACTGCTCGGCCTGAAAATGAAGCGCGTGTCGAACCCATGTTGCACCTTGGCCGAGCCGGCAAGGGTCAGGCTCAGCATCACGAAGTTGCCTTCCGATTGCCCGAACCGGGCGCGCGTGTCGTCGTTTGTGCAGAAGACGAAGGCGGTGCCGTCCTGGGCGGCATAATGCAGGACGTGGCCTTCGAAATCCCGTCGGCTGTCTTCTTCCACGGGGTCCAGCTCGATGCGAGGAAACAGGCTGCGCCAGAAATCGAAACGCTGGCGGGGGCTTTGACTGCGGGTGGAGAGCGCGCGAAAGCTGCTGCGGGCCCTTTCAAATTCCACAGGATGGCGTGCGGCATGCCTTTCGCGCGGACCGGTCAAGCTATCCCCAGCAATTCAGCTTTCAGTGCAATAATATGCAAGTGTTACAGGAACGATTTACTGGTGCAACCCATGTGAGCAAGCTTCCGTCCGGCAAATTTACAGGAAAAATTGCCTTTGGATGACGCCGTCCGAATTCAGGATCGGAATGAACGGCACCGACCGGTTTTGGCAATCGGCACGCACCGCTTTCACGGTCGGCGTTGAACGCATCGCTGAGCGGAGCCCGGATCGGCGTTCCCAGTGCCGTGGCCTAGGGAGCGAGACGGGCATGAAAGATGCGACCGTCGGTTATGAAGCGGGTTCCCACAGGCGCATCCGCTTCGATATAGCGGCCGTCCAGAATGCGCCCGGCGTCGCCGAGCGCAGCGACAATGTAATCGCGCTCGAAATCGGCATGGCGGTCCACGCGATGTGAGACCTGCCATGTCATGTGTTTCAGTCCAAAGCCAATGTCGGTTGTGCCGGCCCCAACCCAGATATGCGACCGCGAAGGGTCTATGTTCCGTCTCCACGTCCAGTATGAGAGATCGCCGATCCCGGATTCCGGATCCGCATCGGCTGCCCAGAAACGAATGTGGTGTCGTTTTCTCGGACTGTCCTCCATATCTTCCTGGAAGCCGATATCCTGTTTGCGGGCGAACAGATAGAGCGCGCTGAACGGGGCGGTCGCATAGGAGCGGTTGAGAACGAAACAGACGATCATTTTTGCGGCGGAGCGAAGCGTCAAAGGGTCCGCTGTGTTCCAATCCGCGGCGCTGAAAGCCGATTGAAGTTGTTTCAGAGAACCGATCAGAACGAGATTGACGGGATCGGCGGGAAGGCCATCGGCCGAGCGTGTCACCCTGGGGATCCGGTTGCGACGCAGCAACACCACGCTCGCACGGACGATGAGCGGCAATATCACATAGGCTGCGAGGGCGTATGTGATGAGCAACGCGGCAAATACGGGAACGCGCTGCTCGAATCGATCGAACACCTGGGTGACGATAAACCAGAAAGTCGCTGCGGCGATCAGGAAGATAAGTGTGCGTTGGAACCAACGGGCGAGGCGTGTCATCGGGTGCATCCCGGTAGAATAACATGAATGAACAACCAGGTTTCACGTCGAATTGCGCCGGCTGATGCGTTTCACGCCAAAGCTGATTACCCCGGTTTCAATAGAAAACGCGGTTGGCCAAGAAACCGCACGCCAAAATCAGGTTCTTCAATCTTCCACACGAAAGAAATTATGCAAGCTTCGTTTCGATGACGCTTAAACCGGGTGAGCCGCCGGGAGACGTTACTATGCAATAAAGTGTAACTGTTTTTGATCGTTCCGAAACTATGAACCAGACCGTTTTTTGTTTTTTTTGTGAGCGTCACGATATCTGTCGCTGGTTGTCCTGCGATGGGTGCAATCGAGAAACCGGAGGGACGCATGAAACGGCAAACAATCGGCATTGTCGCAGCGGCCGCGCTCTTGGCCGGCTGCCAAGCCAGCCCTGATCCGCAAGTTCAGGCGCGAAATCATGAATTCGGCTGCATTGCCGGAACCGTTGGAGGCGCGATCGTCGGCGGATTGATCGGCAGCACGATCGGTGGCGGCGCGGGCACTGTTTTGGCCGAAGCTGCCGGCATCGGTGGTGGTGGCTATCTCGGCAACCGCCTGGCCTGCCGCTAGGAAGAGGAGACAAGTATCATGAAACACATGCTTTCCATTGCTGCTGTGTCGCTTCTGCTCGGTGCAGGCACGGCTGTCGCCCAGCAGAGCTCGACCATGCACGATGCCCATCTTGACCAGGTTGACCAGAATGACGATGGCGCCGTGACCCAGGGCGAATATCAGACCTTCATGACCTCTGCGTTTTCCAGACTGGACGCCAATGGCGACGGCCAGTTGGACCAGAACGAGGCGTCAGCGGTTCTTTCTTCCAGCCAGTTCGGTTCCACGGATGCGAATGGCGACGGCAATGTCAGCCAGCAGGAATTCATGAGCCAGGTGATGCGGGATTTCCAGACCGCCGACAGGTCTGGCGACGGCCAACTCAGATAATTGTAACGGCCACGACATTCAAAGGCGGTTTCCGGCATGGCGGTCGCGAGCGGCCATGCTGTCCCCGGCGTATCGGGATCGCCGGGGTTACGGGCCTGGTCGGAATTCACGCTGGGCTCAACGATCCCTAAGGCGCGCGACCGTATAGGCTGGCAACGCGCGTTCGGTGAGAAAACACCCCGAATCGGCCCTGTCTTCAGGGTCAGTTCGCCTTGGACGCCCGGGAGCACGGATTCAACGATAAACTGTTGATCCAATTCTGAGGCTCGATGAGACATATCGAACTCGCATTTAGGAGAATTTGCATTGAAACCCGCACTTTGCGCGACCCTGGTTTCCACATTGCTGGCAATCGCCGGCTGTACAACCGACGACGGCTACGATGGCTGTCACGGCGTCGGCTGCATGGTCGACGACCCCGAGGTTGAAGATCGGACCATAGACGAGCGTCCGCAGTTCGACCGGGAAGGCAATCCCAATTTCGATGAGCGAGGCAATTATCAGGGATGCCACGGCATCGGTTGCGAGGTCGATGACCCCGACGATGTTTCTGCCTGAGAAAAGACGCTTGCAGAGTGTAGAAGGAGTGGCAACGCATGGGCGCTGGCAGAAACACGATTTTCCGACATGGCAGGGTCGCTGCGATGACGCTTGCCGGACTGTTCATCACGCTCACCACCGCCTTTGCCGCCGGCGGCGCATGTGACGGTGTTAAAGTCGAGATGACGAAAGCACGCAAGGATCGGTATGCTCCGCTCGTCGTCTCGGCGATGGAAGCAAAGATCAAGCCTGCTCAGGTGGAGTTCAGCGCGATTCTGGAAAACGGCAACTGGAGTGCGACCTATGTTTCCACGCCGGCAAGCGATGACGGCATGATGTTTTTTCACACGGTCAATGGAAAAATGCATTTCCGCGAGGTGTGGGGCGGCTGGGCCGAACCGTCGGAACGCCCGGAACTGGTTGCCTGGGCAAGGAAGCTGGGGGCGCCGGTCGCCCTGGCCACATGCTTCGCCGAAACCGTTACGGAGGGGGAATAATGTTCCTTCGTGTTTTACTCCCTTTGTCGGCCGTTCCGCTGATCCTGGCCGGTTGCGTCAGCGATGGCGACAACGCATGGGTCAAGGATGACACGGCTCGTTCGGACACTCAGCAGGCATTGGCCGAATGCAAGTACGAGGCGGAGGCGGCGACCATCGGTATCGGCGCAAACGATCACCCGAAGACCTGGGGCGAAGCCGTAGGGGATGGGATCGGCGATGCGGTGATTCAGGCCATGGACGAGAACGAACTCATCAAATCCTGTATGCGTGCCAAAGGGTTCCGGCGGTAGGACGCTCGTTCAATTCGTAGGAGGATACAATCATGGGTATGCTGATCCGCATGATCGTTGGAGGTCTGCTTATAGGGCTTGCCGGAACCACCGTCGCCGCGGCCCAAACCGCCGCTGAGATGAACGAGACGCTCGATGAGATTTTCGGCGATCACGCGCCGTATAGAGCCTTCTTCGAGAAACTGAAAAAGGCCGTCGCCGACAACGACAGGAAAACTGTCGCCTCCCTGGTCGAATATCCTTTCAAGGCACGGATCAACGACAAATCCGTGACCA
This sequence comes from uncultured Nitratireductor sp., assembly GCF_913053745.1. Taxonomy (GTDB): domain Bacteria; phylum Pseudomonadota; class Alphaproteobacteria; order Rhizobiales; family Rhizobiaceae; genus Nitratireductor. Next base: position 14,001 of record NZ_CAJXGF010000001.1, on the reverse strand, counting down.
TCGGAGACGCCGCGCACTTCACCGCCGACTACGACAAGGTCTTCACCGACACGGTCAAAAAAGCCGTTAACAACCAGACTTATCCAAAGCTTTTCGCCAATTGGCAGGGTGTGATGGTCGGCGACGGCGAAGTCTGGTTCAATGGTATCTGCGGCGACGATTCCTGCAGCCAGCAGACGGTGAGGATCATTGCCGTCAACGACTGATGCGTTGAACGAGCAAGGCCACTGCGGGGGCTCAAGTCGCACAGGCAACCGACGGAGAAGGGGGTAATGCAGCAAATTTGTACTGTCGCCGTGCGCTCGTTGTTCGAGCGTCCGAAACGGTTCGCCGCAATGCTTGTCCTATGCGCCGCCGCTTTGCTCGGCGGCCTCGTCGGTTTCGCTCCCCAATTGCGGGCACAGGAAGCCGCGGACGCGCAAAATCTCCCTCTCGATGTGGGCGTCTATGTGAATGCGCCATTCGTGGAGAAGGAGGAAAATGGCGATTATACCGGACTTGCGGTGGAACTTTGGGAAGGTCTGGCAGAATCGCTTGGCCGCGAATACCGCTTCATCGAATTCGAGAGCGTTCACGATCTGATGGGGGCGGCCGCTTCCAGCGATATCGACGTCGCGGTCTCCAACCTGACGATCAACGAGCCTCGTGCTCAACGGGTGGATTTTACCCAACCCTGGTATGATGGCGGCGATCGCATCATGATCAGGACCGAACAGGGGCAGGGATTTGCCAATCTGATTGCAGGATTGAGCGACGCCGGCTTCCTCAAGGCCTATGCCTGGATCGCCGCGGTGATCGTGATTGCTACCGTTCTTCTCACTCTGTTCGACCGCCGGTTTGACAACAGTTTTCCCACACGCTGGCGTGATGGCATTGCGGAAAGCTTTTATGCGGTTATGTCGGTAGCGACATCCGGCAAACCGCCTTCACGCAAAAATCTGTTCGGATGGGTGGGCCGTATCTGGCAGGGCCTGTGGCTGGTCTGCGGAATTGCGGTTCTTGCCTATGTGACCTCCACCGTGACCAGCGTCATGACCACACTGTCGCTCACCAGTCAGATCACGAGCCTCGACGACCTGTCCAACAAACCGGTGGCGGTGATGACCGGCACCGTACAGGAGGATTTTGTGCGTGGTGAGGGGCTTCAAGCCAGGAGCTATCCCGGGCTCGGCGATGCGGTTCAGGGGCTTTTGAATGGCGATGTCGATGCAATCGTCCACGACGCGCCGGTTCTCGAATACTACGCGCATACCCACCCCGATCAGGCCGTGGAGGTGGTTGGGCGCTTGTTCGAGAAAGACAAATACGGCTTCGCCCTTCCGCGCCGCAGTCCCTTGACCCGGCCTTTGACGCTCGAAATCCTGGCAGCCATCGATGCCGACACGGTCGACGAATTGCAGACCAAGTATTTCGGCGCGGGCCAGCAATGACCTCGGATGAACGGTCGAAGGTGCAGGCGAAACTTGGGCGCCTTTTATGCGAATGGGCATAAGGGGACCGGCGGAGGCCAAGTCCGCAGCGTGGCTGCTTTCGTGGCTGGGGATCCGCTGTGGCGATGAGATGTTGTCGTCGACGGGTGCCTATAAGCCGTCGACGGGCGACAGGTTCCGGTCCCAATACCACGCAACGTAGGTGTCCTCTCCGTTGCGCCCCAGCGTTTTCAGCAAATTGCGCATGGACCGTACGTCCTGCTTTTCGCAGGCCACCCAGATGAAACTTGTTTCGTCCGCATTCTCGATCAGCTTGCAACCCTCCCGTGCCAATCGCCCCTTGGCTCCTTCGGGGTAATATCTGCGATGCAGCCAGCGCACCTCGAGCGAGCCGGCCGTGGGAAGCGGCTGCTCCTCGGCCTCGTCGAAGACTTCGATAATGCCTCGCATGCGCGTTCCCGCAGGCACTTCCGCGGCGATGCGCGCGATGGCCGGAAGCGCGGTCTCGTCCGCCACGAAATGAATGACACTGGATGGTGGCAGGCGTCCGCTGCCCGGTCCCAGAAGTGCGATCCGGTCGCCGCGCCGGGCGGCGCGCGCGAAATCGGCACCCGGTGTTGCCACGCCCGATGTGGGATGCAGCAGGAAGTCGATCCAGAGCTCGTTGCGCTCTGCATCGACGGCGCGGATCGTATAGGCCCGCAGACGGATTTCGTTCTCGCCCTTCGGCCATTTGAAGCCGCCGCCCTCGGCGGCTTCGGGCCAGACTGGAAGGCGCCCGTGGCGCGGCAGGAGCAGGCGGACATGCATTTCCCCGCCGATGAATGGTTCGACATTGGCGCAGGCGAACTTCACCCGCAGCATATGTGGCGTCACCCGCTCTTTGGCGACGACGGTGACAAGATGGATTTTGTCGGGCAGGACGGAGGTCATCGGTCGTTGGTCTATACTCTTGGGCAATGTCTGAATGCTGGTGTTGCCGCTCATGGATTGTCCGTTTCGGCCCGGGCAATTCGGTGTCGGCCGATCGGCGTCATCATCGGTCGTCCCGAGGCCGGGTCGAGGATGATACGGCTGTCGATATCGAAAACGTGGCGCACGTTTTCGCGTGTCAGCACCTCTTCGGGCGAACCGGATGCGTGTATCTTGCCTCTGTGCAACGTCACAAGCCTGTCCGCGTAACGGGCCGCGAGGTTGAGGTCGTGAAGAACCATTGCGATCGTTGTCCCGCGTTCGTGATTGAGGTCCGTCAGAAGGTCCAGCACCTCGATCTGATGGCTGACATCCAGAAAGGTCGTCGGTTCGTCGAGAAGGAGAATGTCGGTCTCCTGTGCCAGCGCCATCGCGATCCAGACGCGCTGACGCTGCCCGCCGGACAGTTCGTCGACAGGGCGCTCGGCCAGCGCTTCGATCCGCGTCGCCACGAGAGCCCGCGATACGGCCGCATCGTCTTCACGCGACCAGCGCGTAAACATGCCCTGATGCGGGTGGCGGCCTCGGCTTACGAGGTCGGCGACGGTAATGCCCTCCGGCGCCGTGGACGATTGGGGAAGCAGGCCGAGCGTCTGCGCGAGTTGCCGCGACGGCAACCGGTGAATCGATTTTCCGTCGAGCAGAACGCTCCCGCGCCTCGGAGAGATCAGCCGGGACATTGCGCGCAACAAGGTGGACTTGCCACAGGCGTTTGCGCCGACAATCGCCGTAATCCGCCCTGGCGCGATCTCAAGATCGAGCCCGTCCAACACATCGGCCTCGCCGTAGCCCGCCGAGATTCCACTGACGACAAGAGACTGGGAATTCACAATGAGCCTCCGTTCCGGTTCGCTCGGATGATCAGGAACAGCAGATAGGGTGCCCCAAGAGCCCCGGTGACGACGCCAACGGGAAAACGCGACGGCAAGAGAAACTGTCCGCAATAGTCCGCGGCCAGTACAAGAACAGCCCCCACAAGGGCTGCGGGAATGAGAAGCGACCCGCCATTGCCGAACAGGCGTGCGGCAATGGGCCCAGACAGAAAGGCAACGAACGATATGGGCCCGGTTATTGCCGTCGCACAGGCGATCAGACCCACGGCCGCGACCATGATCGTCATGCGCGTTCTTTCGAAGGAAACGCCAAGTCCCGCCGCCATCTCGTCGCCAAGCCGCAATGCCTCGAGGTCCCTCCCGCGTGCGAGGAGCAAGCCACCGAAGATAACCAGCGCCAGAAGCAAAGGCGCGACCAGGTCGATCCGAGCGCCGTTGACGCTGCCCGTCAGCCAGCGCATCGCCTCCTGCAGGCTCCAGGCCGGAGCCTGGGACAACACATAGGCCACAAAGCTTTCCAGCATCGCGGAGACAGCAATGCCGACCAGAATGAGACGTGCTCCGGCAACCCCGTTGCGCGAGGCGAGCCCATACACCGTGAGTGCGACACCGAGACCCGAAAACACCGCGATCAAGGAAACGGCCGGTCCGTCCAGAGACAGGATGACGATCGCGAATACGGCGGCGGCGCTTGCGCCGAAACTGATACCGATGATGTCGGGACTGGCCAGCGGATTGCGGAGCATAACCTGGAACGCGACACCTCCAAGGCCGAAGCATAGGCCCGCAAGAACGCACAGAAGTGCGCGCGGCAATCTCAATTGGCCGACGGTGAAGGCTGCGCCGGGAATATCCTCGCCAAGGAGAACGCCGATGACCTGGTGGGGCGGGGTGTAGGACTGGCCAAGCGACAGCGTCAGCGCGAAAAGGGCGATTACAATCGCTGCAAGGGTTGCAAGCATTGCCGCCCGCTTGACCTTGCGGCGGCGGCGGTTCGCCACGACGGCGTCGAAAGTCGACTGAACGATCGTCACAGCTCGCGCACCCGCTGGCGCCTTACGATCCAGATGAAGAACGGTGCGCCGATAAAGGCCGTCACGATGCCGACTTCGAGTTCGGCGGGCCTGGCGACGACGCGGCCGACAATATCGGCGGCCAGAAGGAGCGAGGCTCCGGCGACAGCGCTGAAGGGCAGCAGCCACCGATGATCGACGCCGGCGAGTTGCCTGCAAAGATGAGGAACCACAAGACCGACAAAGGCGATCGGTCCGCAGACCGCCGTGGCCGCACCGCAAAGGAATACCGCTCCCAGGGCCGCGACCGCTCGCGCCGCCGCGACACGCTCGCCAAGGCCGGCTGCCAGTTCGTCTCCGAGGGCAAGGGAATTCAGCTTGCGGGCAGAGATGAACGACAGCGCCGCACCGAAAGCGATGAAGGGAAGGACGGGCACCGTCTGGTCGAAGGTCGCGCCGCCCACTCCGCCGATCTGCCAGGACCGAATGCCGCCGGCGATGTCGTTGCGAGGCAATATGACAGCCACCATCATCGACCAGAACGCCATCGAAGTCGCCGTTCCGGCAAGCGCGAGCTTGAGCGGCGTCGCACCGCCGCGCCCGAGGGATCCGACCGTGTAGACGAAGACGGCCGCGCATCCCGCACCCAAGATCGCGGTCCAGATGTATGCCTGCGCGGATGTCATGCCGAACCACGCCACACCCACAGCCACGGCAAGCGAGGCACCCATATTGACGCCGAGAATGCCGGGGTCGGCAAGGGGGTTGCGCGTTACGCCCTGCATCACCGCGCCCGCCAGTCCGAGTGCGCTGCCCGCCAATGCTGCAAGAACCGTGCGCGGAATGCGCACCGCGACCGCTGCCTGCCCGATGCCGTCGATGTGGCCGCGCATCGCTCCAAGGACGTCCACCCAATCGACCGACCTCGAGCCGATCGAGACGGATGCGGCACCAAGAACGGCGAGGAGAAGGAAAACCGCGCCCAGCCAGAACGTTCTCGTGCGGTTCGAGCGCCGCAAGGAAAAGGACCGGGGCGACGAATGCGCGGCCGAGGGAGTCATCGCGACTTTTTGGCCGCGTCCGCGAGCAGATCGGCATAGTCGCGCAGGACCCAGGAAATGGACAGCGGCGTTGGGTTGGCCGCGGTGCCGACCGGTCCACGGTCGAGCATGACGACCGCCTTGTTGGCAACCGCGGGCATTCGCGAAGTGAGGGGATTGGCGGCCAGCTTCTCCAGAAGCGTTTCATCGCCATAGGTCACGACGATATCGACATCGTCGAAAGTGTCGATGCGCTCGGCGCTTATGGAGCCGGAGAACCTGCCGGGTGTCGACGCCTCAAGCACGCTCGACGGCACGGCCAGGCCAAGATCAGTGAAAAAGCGGACCCGCGTGTCGCTCGTCGTGTAGAAGTTGATTGTGCTCAGATCCGCCGCGCTCAGATGGGTGATGAACATTGCGGATTTGCCTTTAAGTTCGGGATGTTCCGCCACGACCTGCGCGATATCGCTTTCTATGTCGGCAATGAGCGCGTCACCTTTGGCCGGCATCCCCAGTCCGGCGCTGTTGAGACGGATCATTTCGCGCCAGCCGGTAGACCAGGGGGCTTCCGGATAGGCAACCACCGGCGCGATCTGGCTCAGCATGTCGTAATCCGTCTGGCTCAGTCCGGAATAGGCGGCGAGGATCACGTCGGGACGGACGGCAGCCACAGCTTCCAGATCGATGCCGTCCCCCTCGTCGAAAAGAACCGGTGTGTCTGCGCCCAATTCATGCAGTTTCCCGGAGACCCAGGGCAGGAGGCCATCGCCGTCGTCATCGCCGAAATTGGCCCTGGCAAATCCGACTGGAACGACGCCGAGGGCGAGGGGGACCTCGTGGTTGGCCCAGGCAACTGTCGCGACGCGCTCGGGTTTGCGCTCGATGACGGTCGTTCCCAGAGCATGCTCGATCGTGATCGGAAATGCTGTCGCCTCCTGCGCGCCGGCGGGCGCGGCAAACAGGATGGCGGCCCAGGTCAGGATGGACATCGCAGCGAGAAGCGATCGCGGCATCAGGCGAACTCCGAGATCAAACATTTAAGTTGATCTCTAGTTTCAGGTTAATGACGCGCCGTCAATTCCGCCTCAGCTTGCTCCAACAGGCCGCAGCGCATTTAACCGGAGGATCCTACAAAGCGGCAAAAACTTACAATACTGGATTGACGAGCTCAAGTTAATCCGTGAGTGATCTGATCGAGCGCGCCTGGTGGGGACGGACAAGCCGGATGCAGTCGTCACGACCGGGGGCGAACGCGCCTTCATGGTGCGATCGGATCGGAACCGCATCGCTACCGGCCGCTCCGCGCCGCCAGAAACCTGGAACGTCGAAATGACCATCGTGAGTACATCGCCCGACAACCGATCCGTCTTAGATCGTCGCAGCCTTGCCCTGCTGGGGTGTACGTCGTTTGCCGTGCTTATGCCTGCCGGCATATTCGCGCAGGAGCTGGAAAACGCGAACGATACGACGATGCTTCAGCCTCTCGTTGTGGAGAGCGGCGACTTTCTGGATGCCGAGAATGATGCACGTTCGATTGTCGCCGGCCGAACCACGGGCGGCAGCCGGATGGTCACCGACATTCTGGACACACCCGCCTCCGTTTCGGTGATTACCTCGAAGGAGATCCAGGATCGCGGCGCGCAGAACGTGGAAGAGGTGTTGCAGTATACGCCGGGGGTTCTCACAGGCTTTTACGGAAGCGACGATCGTTTCGACTTCTACAAGATTCGTGGTTTCGACGCACATGCCTATCGTGATGGCCTCCCGCTCGGGCGACCGTTCGGCGGGGTGCGCGAAGAGGCGTATGCATTCGAGCGCGTCGAGGTTCTCAAGGGTGCCAATTCGACCGTCTTCGGCGTTTCCGATCCTGGTGGTTCGGTAAACTACGTGACGAAGCGGCCGCGAAGCGAGCGTTTCGGCGAGGCCTATGTCACCGGCGGTTCGTTCGAGCGCAAGGAAATCGGCTTCGATTTCGGCGACAACATCACCGCCGACGATACGTTGTCCTACCGCCTTACCGGCAAGTTCAAGGATTCCGACGCTGAGTACGATTACTCGCGCGACGACGAGCGGTTCATCATGGGCGGATTGACGTGGCGACCGACCGCCGACACCAACGTCACCGTCGTCTTCGACCATCTCAGCCGCGACGCCGTACCCGGCAGCGGTGGTCACCCCGTGGGCAGCGACTTTCCGCGCAGCCGGTTTTTCGGCGAGCCCGACTACAACTATCGCGGCACGGATCGAAGCACGCTGTCCGTCATGCTCGACCACCATTTCGGCTCTGGGCTGACATTCGGGGCCAATGCCCGCTACAGCCACGCCGAAACGGACTTCGGCTATGCCTACATCTCGTCAACACCAACTGACGGCACGACGATTGCGCAGCGCTCCTTCTTCGGCAATGACACGACGACCGAGAATTTCGTTGCCGATGCATATCTTCAATACGAAGCGAGCTTCGACAGCATCGACAGCCGCACCCTGGTGGGTGTTCTCTACAACGACTTCGTATCGGACAACGACACCTTCTTCGGGCCCGCGCCAACGATCAACTGGAGCGATCCAACTTATAAAGGCGCTCCCGCTTCGGTTCCGTTGTATTCCAGCGCTCGCACGGATCAGACGACCAAGGCGATCTATCTCCAACAGGAACTGACGATCGCCGACAGGTTCATTGCCACTTTCGGTCTGCGCAACGACTGGATCGATACCGAAAGAACGAACAAGCTGACGTCCGTCACATCCGTCGGCGACATCAGCGAATTTACGACTCGCGCCGCACTGACCTACAGAATCACGGACGAGCTTGCCGCTTATGTGAGCTATGCGGAATCCGTGGTTCCTGCGTCCGGCCTGACGGTCGAGCCCGAGCGCGGCGAACAGTATGAACTGGGCGTGAAATATCAGCCGGTCGCGTTTCCAGCCCTGTTCACAGCGTCGGTCTACGACCTGTCGAAGAAGAACATCACGGTTACCGATCCCATCACGATGCTGCCTTCCACCATTGGCGAGGTGCGTGTGCGCGGTGTTGATCTGGAAGCGAAGGCGGAATTTGGTAACAATTGGAGCCTTACGGCCGGGTATTCCTACCTTGACGCCGAGATCGTCGAAAACGGCGCTGGCGGAAACGTGGGCAATCGTCCCCAGTTCGTTCCAGAACATATGGCGTCGGTGTGGGTGAATTACCGTCTACCGGAGAGCGGCATGCGCGGCGACATGAACTTCGGTCTCGGCGCGCGTTATACCAGTTCATATTTCTTCGATGCCGCGAACACGATGTCGACCGACAGCAGCATCGTCTTCGACGCGTCCCTCTCCTACGCGGTCAAGGAAAACACCGAACTGGTGGTTAACGTCAGCAATCTGTTCGATGAGAAACACGTCGATTACGGGGGCTTCGGGGCGGACTTTTACAATCCGGGGCGCGCCATCTCGGCGACCTTGCGCCATAGCTGGTGATGGATCATCCAGGTTTTGCACGTACGGTCTGGCCAGCCACCGTCGATTGCGCTGGCTGATGAAGCTTTCGCCAGGCAGCCGGAGTGTGTCCGACGGTCTGGCGGAACACCTTGGTAAGGTGCGCCTGATCGGAAAAGCCGAGTTGGGCTGCGACGGAAGCGACGGAAAGGCCGCCGTCTAGAAGCAGTTGCTTCGCAACGTCGATCCGCTTGCCGAGTTGCCACTGCACCGGCGTGGTGCCGGTCGTGTGTTTGAATGCGTTGAAAAACCAGCTCTCGGACAGGCCGACCGTAGCCGCCATCTCGGCCACGGACAGGCGATGGTGGCTTTGCTCCTCCACGCGCGAGACGAGCTTGTTCATTTGCGCTTGGGTAAGCCGGATATTGCCATCCGCGCTTGTCTCCTGTGGGATGTCCAGCATTCCGGTCACGATGCTGCCGACAAGGCTCTCGGCATAGATGCCGTGCCTGGTCGGGTTCCCGACTTCATCGACCAGAAGCCCCGCAAGCGTCTCGATGGTGTCGGCGTCCTGTATCTCCACCGGCTGGCGTAGCGCAGCCAGTGCGGCCGACCTTCCCAGCGAAGGGGCCAGATACCGAAGCATGCGGTCTTTGTGGATGTGCAGATTGAGATGCGAGAAATTGTGCGTCGCGCGGCTGTTCGTCCAAAGCGGCACACGGGCGGGTACATAAACCGCACGCGTCATGGGGCGTGCAGAGCGCACAAACGTTGCGTCGTCGTTCGACATGCGGATGTGTTCCGACACGTCGCAAAAGAAGATCATGATGCGTGGATCGTCGGCCATGTAATAGCCCTTGGCGCCGGCTTCGCTTCTGGCCTGCCAATATGCGCCGACGATACCGTCCAGGCACCGCCACTTGACGGGCTCTACGACCCGAATGCCCTCGGTATGCCAGGTCATGGAATGCCAGAAACTCAAACTCGGCCTCTTGTGACATGCCGACAAAAACAACTGCTACATGCAGCCGCAGCCAAGGGTTTTCCGATGAAATCGGGCGAATGGTACGTCTCGGCCAGCATAAAAATCATGATCAGATTTATCATATTTTTCTCGGTCGACTGTCAACGGTGCGGTGAAACTCGACCCTAGACGGTGCAGAGTTCGGCCGATGCGTGTGCGAGCCGCAGAGCGCCGGAAGGCGTGTCTGGTGATATTGCTGTGCACTGATTGTTGTTATTCGGGCGCTGTCTGCTTACACTGACGGCAACGGGGAATGTCATGATATTTCTTTGCTATAAGTGTTTAAAGTCAACAACATAAAAGTTGTTTGAATGAATGTTCGGGAGTGATTTAACGATGCCGATTGCCAACCCTGTCGTGATCTACGGCATCAAGAATTGCGACACGATGAAGAAGGCGCGATCCTGGTTGGAGACACATGGCGTTGCCTATGCCTTTCATGACTACAAGACCGCCGGAATCGAGGGTGAACGGCTTGAAGCGTGGGTCGGTGAAATCGGTTGGGAGAAGCTTCTCAATCGTGCCGGCACAACCTTTCGCAAATTATCCGACGCCGACAAGGCGGATATGAATGCGGCCAAGGCCGTGCATCTGATGCTGGAACAACCGAGCATGATAAAGCGTCCGGTGCTGGATCTTGGCGACCGCCGTATCGTCGGTTTCAAACCGGAAATCTACGCGGCTGCATTCGCTGACTGAGTGAAGGCGGCGGATTGTCCACGCTAGCAGTATATGCGGCGTGGTCTATCGATGCAGGCAGGTGCGGATATTATCCTGCGGGGCTTGCGTATCGCCGCCCGCGGGACGGCGCCTGTTGGCGTCGATCGACACCTTAGGACAAGATGGTCTGGGTGGAGGGACGCGTGGTAAAGAGCCGGAGATCCATCGAAGGGGCGTCGAATGGAGGGGAATATGAGGCACTGGATACTTTGGCTGCTTGCCGGCATAGCGGCCCTTATCGGCGGGCTTGCGGCGCTTTTCAACCTGAATTCCGCATCCAACATGACGTTGACGGTTGGGGGTTGTGCGCTGGTCGTTGTGGGCGCCTTGCAGGGTTGGGCCGCTTACAGGGCACCCGATCTCCGCACCGCAACAGGGGCAGCGGTGCTGGCGGCGGCCGGTCTTTTCATCGGATTCTCACTGCTGTTCGGACCCTTCGGCGATGGCCGCATGCTTCGGATTCTCCTGGGAGTTCTGCTGATCGCTTCCGGTTTCGGAAAGGTTTGGGTCGGCCGCAGTCTGCGCAGCGATAGCGTGTTTCCCATGCTCCTTGCCGCCGGCGGTGTCTCGGCGATCCTCGGTTTGCTCGTTTTGAGCGGCATCGGCATCATCGACTTCGGCCTGGTCGTCGCGCTGGAGCTTCTGGCCAGCGGTGTCGCCCTGGTGCTCCTGTCTCTACGGTTGAAAAACAATGCTTGAAAGAAGAGATCCGCTTCGCGCCTTCGCCACGCTGGTGCTTGCTGTCGTGCTGGCGGTCATGATCGGCTGGCTTCTGGTTGTCGGAAGAGCCGTCCTGATGCCGATCTTCATCGCCGTGATCTCGGTTTATGTGCTTCTGACCGCGTCGGAGGCGCTTGGGCGTGTGCCGGTTATCGGCTTTTTGCCGGAATGGGTGCGGCGCGGCCTCGTTCTGGCACTCTTCGTTCTGGCATTGATCATGTTGGCGAGCGTGATGGTCGGCACGGCCGAACAGGTGGTGGCGCGCCTGCCGGTTTATCAGAAGAATCTCACGACGATGCTTACCGATATTCTGTCCCGGTTCGATATCCAGGAGATTCCCAACCTCACGACCCTTATCGAGACCCTGTGGGGACGCATCAACCTGCAGCGCCTGGCCGCCGTCGGGCTCGGTTCGGTCGGCTCACTTGCAGGCATAATCTTCATGGCGGTGGTCTATTCGATCTTCCTGATGGCCGAGCGAGGCGGCTTCGCCCGAAAGATCGCTGCCGCCCTGCCCAGGGAAAGGGCGAGCCAAACCCACACCATCGTGCGCGACATCAACCGCAGCATCGGCGAATATCTCGCGGTAAAGACGCTCGTGAACATCATGCTGGGCATGCTTTCCTTCGTGGTGCTCACCTTCTTCGGGGTCGATTTCGCGCTCTTCTGGGCGGTTCTTATCGGTTTGTTGAACTACATTCCCTATGTGGGCTCGCTGCTTGGCGTGATGTTTCCCGTGCTGTTGACGCTAGCGCAATACGGATCCCTTCAGACCACGCTGTTCGTTGCGGTTCTTTTGACATCGGCGCAGATATGGGTGGGCAATGCGCTCGAACCGAGAATGATCGGCCGCAGGATCAACATGTCGCCTTTCGTCGTTCTGGTCTCGCTCGCCCTGTGGTCGTCGCTGTGGGGTATTCCAGGCGCCATCCTCGCCATACCGCTCACCTCGATCATCGCAATCATCATGGCGAATTTCGAAAGCACGCGTCCGATCGCGCTGATGCTGGCCGACGACGTGCAGGCGCTTCAAAAGTCGGCGGAGGAATAGGACGCCCGCCCTGTCAACTGTTGCGGGGCAGAACGGGGACGTTGTCGATGAGTCGGATCTCGCCAAGCCATGCCGCGGCCAAAAGCCTGGCGTGCCCGCAAACATGCGCGAGCGGCTGGAGAGTCTCCGCATCGCGCAATTCGACATACTCGACACGGTCGAAACCGGCTGTGGCAAGGGTCGCGCGTGCGGCGTCGAGAGTGGAGGTGGCATCCTCGCCGGATGCAAGGCGCTTGGCGCTTTCGAAAAGTGTTCGAGCGATGGCCGGCGCAATTCGACGCTGCTCGGGTGTCAGGCGCGCATTGCGCGAGGACAGGGCGAGCCGGTCTGCCTCGCGGATCGTCGGGCAGCCGAGGATCTCGGTTGGAATATTCAGATCTGCCACCAGCCGGCGTACCACAAGAAGCTGCTGAAAATCCTTCTCGCCGAAGCAGGCGAGATCGGCCCCACTTTGCAAAAGCAGTTTGGTGACCACGGTGGCAACGCCGTCGAAATGTCCGGGCCGATGCGCGCCGCAGAGGCCCTCGCTTACGCCCCCTACGGAAACGGTTGTGGAGAACCCGCTGCCATACATCTCCTCCACACCGGGCGCGAAGAGGACGTCGACATCGAGTGGCGTCAGTTTGGCGGTATCGTCTTCTTCTGTGCGCGGATAGGCGGCGAGATCCGAAGCGTTGTTGAACTGCTTGGGATTGACGAAGAGCGTGACGATTACACGTTTCGCACGGGTCTTCGCCGCTTCAACAAGGCTGAGATGGCCCTGGTGAAGCGCGCCCATGGTAGGCACCACCGCCACGCGTTCGCCCGCGCGCCGCCAGATTTGAACCCGGTCGCGCAGGCTGGCAACGGTACGAAGGACGCTGAGAGTCATTCTTTCTCCTCCTTGTTGTGGGAGGGCATGGCGTCGGTGAAAACATGGGTTTCGTCGGGAAAACGCCGCGCGCGAACCTCCTTCGCATAGGCGGCGATTGCCGCATCCGCCGCGTGGCCGAGTTCGGCGAAGCGTTTGACGAATTTCGGCCGGAAGTCGTCGAACATGCCCAGCATATCGTCGACCACGAGAATTTGCCCGTCGCAGGCCGGGGAGGCGCCGATCCCGATAGTGGGAATGGCGGTCGTGCCGGTGATCCGATCGGCGAGCGCGGCCGGCACCTTTTCCAGAACCATCGAGAATGCGCCGGCGTCGGCCACGGCTTCCGCGTCGCGCAGGATGTGGAAGGCATCGTCGCCGCGTCCTTGAACCTTGTAACCGCCGAAACTGTTTATCGCCTGGGGCGTCAGGCCGATATGCGCCATAACGGGAATGCCGTGGCGGGTGAGAAAACGGATGGTTTTCTCCATCGTCTCGCCACCTTCGATCTTGACGGCGCCACAACCGGTCTCGGCCATGATGCGTGCCGCATTGCGAAAGGCCTGTTCGGGCGTTTCCTCGTAGCTTCCGAAAGGCATGTCCACGACGAGAAGGGCGCGCTCCACGCCACGCCGCACGGACTGGCCGTGCATGATCATCATGTCGAGCGTGACCCCGAGTGTGCTTGGCAGGCCGTGCAGGACCATGCCGACGCTGTCACCGACCAGAACGATGTCGCAATGCTTGTCCACCAATCGGGCGAGGGGCGTGGTGTAGGCGGTCAGGCAGACGAGCGGTTCGCCTCCCTTCCGTGCCAGAATCTCCGGCGGCGTGAGAGCCGCAATCCTTGCGTTGGCGCTCAAATCTTCCTCCCTGTCGCGTTCGCGGCCGGCGCGGAACCAGCCCTGCCAGCGCGATAGCGACAGGG